>CALXSV010000023.1 GCA_944391235.1 uncultured Clostridia bacterium
GGTATCTGTGGGGTCGGGCAGCGCGCTGAGATCCAACAGCCAGTCAGAGAAGAAATAATTGCCGATTTTCGTGCCTTCTTCTGTTTCACGAACCGTCATTTCGCCGGTAATCGTACCCGTCTGTTCACCCGCCTCTGAGCTTACGGTTACATAAATCACAAACTCATAATTGATTACATTATTTGCTTCCGAAACAACCGTAAAATCAAAATCCGTGGCGCTCAGGCTGCGACCCTGCTCATATTCCCGCTCGTCATACTTATACGGGTCATGGGCCTCCTGCATCAACTCATAGAGGTACTCTGTGGTGATGTCTTCAAACCCAGCCGTATATTTGGCATAAGCCGCCTCTACCTCTTCCATACCAGAGGCCTCGGCCGTTTCATTGATCAGGGTCTCGTAGCGGCCCTCATAATTGGTGGTAATCAAACGGGCCAGGAAGTATTCCCGCACATCCGTAAACTGCGCCAAGGGATCGATGGGCTCCACCGTAGTGGAATCCGTGTTATCATCGGAATTCCCACATCCGGCGAACAGCAGCATGGAGGAAACAAGCAATAAGAACAGCACCGTCTTCGTGTATTTTTTCATTTTTCAGCTTCTCCTTACATATAGTTTATAGATGTTTTATAACAGCTTTTTTGATGAAACAATGCTATTTTTGGCCTTTGCTGTTTAAAAATATAAAATTTTACTCTCTAGTAGATTTTAGACCAAAGCGCGGCTTTCGTCAATCCGTTCCAGGCAGGATTGAAAAAATTCACCAGGATATCAGATTTCCCCTTCACATAGCAACAAGGGAGCAGACTGTTTGACACACAAGGAGGATGCGCGCAAACATGAGCCAAGAGCTGGAAAAGAAATACGGCCTGTTTACGGCCAGCTGCCTGGTGGTAGGCATTGTGATTGGTTCCGGCGTTTTTTTTAAGGCGCCCTATATTCTCAATGTCACAGGCAGCCTGCAGCTGGGCATTTGGGCCTGGATAATCGGCGGCGTTATCATGCTGCTATGCGCCTACTGCTTTGCTACCATAGCCACGCAATATGAAAAGACCAATGGTCTAATTGATTATGCAGAGGCGGTACTAGGCAGCAGATATGCCTATGTGGTAGGCTGGTTCATGTGCTGCATATATAACCCCAGCCTATGCGGAGCGTTGGCCTATGTGGCTGCGGTTTATACAAGCATACTGTTTCAGACATCCAGCGCGCAACTGGTCTTTCCGCTTACACTGGCCTATGCACTGCTGGCCAGCCTGCTCAATGCGCTGGCCCCACGGTTGGCGGGACGCGTACAGGTTTCCACTACCATTATCAAACTGATACCTCTGCTCTGCCTGGCTGTGGTGGGCACAGCCTACGGACTGCACAACGGTCAGTTGCAGGTAAATTTCGCCACGCAGCTGCGCGCAGACAGCGGAAACGGCCATTCCCTTCTGGCCGGAGTCGTGGCCACCGCCTTTGCCTATGATGGCTGGATTGTCGCCACCTCGATCAACGCGGAGATGAAAAATGCCCGGCGCGATTTGCCCCGCGCTCTGCTGGGCGGGGGGCTGCTGATTGTACTGGTGTATATCTCTTATTTTATCGGCATTGGTGCGGGCGCGAGCAACATTCAGCAACTGACGGTCAAGGAAGGCGTAACCCAAGTATATAACGCAATCTTTGGCCCGATAGGCGGCACGATTCTGATTGTGTTTGTTATCATATCCTGCCTGGGCTCGCTTAACGGGCTCAGCATGGGCTGCGTACGCGGCATGTATGCGCTGGCAATCCGCGGCACAGGACCAGCACCCAGGCGCTTTGCCAAACTCGATCCCTATACCGGTATGCCCATGCTTTCCTGTCTGTTCGGTACAGTGCTGTCACTGGGGGCAGCCGGGTATTTCTTTTGCTTTGATTTTTTGAAGATGAACAGTCCCTTTTTCTTCGATATTACCGAGCTGCCCGTAGTCAGCCTGTACGCCCTATTTATTCCCATCTTTTTAGGCTTTGCCCGTCAGGCCAAGTCGCTGGGTATAGTTAAACGCTGGATTATCCCCCTACTGTCCTGCGGCGGCGCGATACTGATGCTTATCTCGGCAATCAGCAAATATGCAGGACGGGGGTTGGCCGCCTACCTTATCTGCTTTACCATTATTTTGAGCCTGGGTCTATGCTTTAACCATAGCAAAAGCCAATGAGAGGCAGGGCAGCAAACAAAATATTACCGGGCAGAACATGATACAACTGCGGTAGAATATGAAAAAAACAGCAGCTATTGGGCAAAGTTTTCCCCTGACCAGCAGCAAATAAGCTCGATTACCTACAATACATGCAAAACAAAGGGAGAGTATCCGCGGATAATCTCCCTTTGTTTTGCATGTTACCTGCACAAGCGCAGATTGCAGCGCTATTTTTTCTTCTGCTGCTTACGCAGATACTGAATAGCAGAAAGACCAGCCAAGGCGCCCTGCCCCACGGCTACGGCAATCTGTTTAACCGGGCTGACGCAGTCGCCAGCAGCAAACAGGCCGGGCACAGCGGTGGACATATCGCGTTCTACCGGCACCAGTCCATCCTTGAGCATCAGTCCCAATTGACGGGCAATGGCGCTACCATCCGCTGTACCCAAAGCCACAAAGAGGCCGCTACAGGCAAGCTCGCTGCCATCCTCCAGCTGCACAGCGCGCAGCTGCCCTTCCTCCATACCCAGCAGCGCCTTTACCGCCCGATGCTCCACAGTAATGGAATCGGGCGGGGTAATGCTAAGCGGCTCGCCATTGGTCAGCAGGGTAACGTGCCCGGCCAGAGGTAGCAGCTCCTCCAGCTCGCTCAGGGCATAAGCACCGCTCCCCAGCACACACAAATCCTTGCCGCGGTAAAAAAAGCTATCGCAGGTGGCGCAGTAACTAACGCCCTTTCCTTCCAGCTCGCGCAGGCCGGGAATAGAGCGCGTATTGCGGGCAATCCCCGCAGCCAGAATCAGCACTGGCGCGGCTAACTCCTGCTCGGCTGCATGCACATGAAAGCTGCCGTCCCAGTTAATAGAGGTAACCTCCTGCTCCAGCAAAGCACCGCCTAAACGCAACAGCTGCCGACGACCGTTTTCCGCCAACTGATCACCGCTGATATTCTCCGGCAGGCCATAGTAATTTTCTATCAGATGCGCCTTACCCAGCGCGCCGTTGTCACGGCTCAGCACACTTACCTGAAACCCAGCGCGCAACAGATATAAGGCAGCTGAAATACCCGCCGGCCCACTGCCAATAATAATTGCATCCTGCTCCATAAAAACCCTCCGCTTTTATTTCAAGATACTACTTTTACAAAAAGACTCGCTTTGCCCTGCCGCTTTGTAGCTTAGGCAGGTGTGCTATTTCCAGTTTATCCACTGCTACTATCTTTCATTCCATTATACCCTGTAAGACACAGGATTACAAGCGTACAGTCGGACAGGCGCTATTCCGCAGCATGCGGCTGGCTTATGATAAGCCAATAACAAAGGCCTTTTGTATGAAAAGAGAAAAAATGCATAAAAGGAGCTTGCCAAATAGCCTAAGACAGGGTAAAATTAAACATGGATGTGTGTGAACAGAAATGTACATACAGTAAGCCAAAGTCAAAAAAAGAAGGAGAATTGACATGAAAAAGAATCTGTTTTTGATCCTCATCCTCTGCTTGGCTATGGTACTCATGGCTGGCTGCGGAGAAAACGACCAGGATCCAGTTGATACCAACGATCCTACGACTGCCACCACCGATAACCCGGTTATTAAAATCGGTATCTTTGAACCGGCCTCTGGTGACAATGGCGCTGGCGGAAAACAGGAAACATTGGGTATCCAGTATGCCAACAGCGTTTGCCCCACCGTTGAAATCGATGGCGTAACCTACGATGTACAGCTTGTCGCTGCTGACAATGAATCTTCCACGGAAAAAGCCGCTACCGCTGCCAGCACGCTGATTAGCGAGGGCTGCTCCATTGTACTGGGCTCCTATGGTTCTGCCGTCAGCATCGCAGCCAGCGATATCTTTGGTCAGGCCGGCATCCCCGTCATTGGCGTAACCTGCACCAACCCGCAGGTAACGGAAGGCAACGACCATTACTTCCGGATTTGCTTCCTTGATCCATTCCAGGGCACCGTTCTGGCCAACTATGCAGCCAACACACTGGAAGGCCAGACTGCTTACTGCCTGGCAAAACTGGGTGATGATTACTCCGTAGGCCTGTGCAACTACTTCATCGAGGCTTTTGAGGCTCTGGGCGGCACAGTTATCTACAACACCTTCCCAGAAGGCAACACCGACTTTAACTCCTACATCACCAACGCCATCAACGGCGGCGCAGACGTCTTTTTCAGCCCGGTTTCCACGGAAGCCGCAGCTCTGATTATTGAGCAGGCAGCTGCGCAGAACATGACCATTCCGATTTTGGCTGGCGACACCTGGGACAGCAACGTTATTCTTGAAGCTGCCCAAGGCAAAGATCTGACCATTGACGTCACCACCTTCTTCGTAGAAGGCAGCACGGATGAAACAACTGTTAAATTCCTGGAAGATATCAAAGCCTGGATTAATGCGGATGCAACCAACCTGACCAACAACAACGGCAATGATATCATTGCTGCTCCTACGGTTATGGGCTATGACGCATACTTTGTTGCGCTGGAAGCCATCAAAGCCGCCAACAGCGCAGATCCCGCTGCCATTAAAGCAGCTCTGCCGACTGGTACTTACACTGGTATTACCGGCAACATTTCCTTTAATG
>CALXSV010000024.1 GCA_944391235.1 uncultured Clostridia bacterium
AAAACGGTGAAGCATGATGCTTCACCGTTTTTACTTTATGCCGCATGTGCCATTATAGGCGTCTGCTCTGCATTTATTTTTTCTTAGCTGGTTTGATGGACTGGAAATGCTCTTTGGTCAGCTTAAAGACAACGGGCGAGAGCAATGCCACGCCCAAGAGGTTGGGCAGCGCCATTAAGCCGTTCATGGTATCGGAAATATTCCAGGCTAAGGAAAGATCCATGGTAGCGCCGACCATTACCATAAGGATAAAGATAACATAATATACTTTGATGCCCTTTTCTCCAAACAGATAGCCCAGGCTGCGGCTGCCATAGACTGCCCAGCCTAAAACCGTGGAAAAGGCAAAGCACCCAAGTGCAATGGTCATGAATATGGCGGAAAATTCCGCTCCGAATACCGTGGCCAGACCAGCAGTGGTTAACTCTGCGCCAGCTTTTACCCCATAAGCAACTTCAATGTTGGGCAGCAAAATAATCAAAGCAGTTAAGGTGCAGATAATAATAGTATCAATAAATACTTCAAAAATACCATAGATAGCCTGATGAATGGGACTTGGTGTATCTGCTGTTGCATGGGCGATGGGTGCGGAACCCAAACCTGCCTCATTGGAGAAGCAGCCGCGGGCAAAGCCCATTTTAATGGAGTTGGCAATCACATAACCAGCTGTACCGCCAATTACTGGATTGATACCAAAAGCGTTGTCAAAGATAAGTTTGAAGGTAGGACCAATGTTTTGAATATTGACAATGACCACGACCAGCCCACCTATAATATACAGAGCTGCCATAAAGGGGACCAAAACGCTGGTTGTCTTACCAATACGTTTGATACCGCCAAACAGCACCACTGCCAGAACCGCCATGAGAATAAGACCTACCACAATATGAATTGCATTGGTGTTCACTGCCTGTGGATTGGAGGAAAAGGTAAGAAATAAATTGTCAACCGTACCGACAATAGAATTGATTTGTGTCATATTACCAATACCAAAGGAGGCAAAGGTTGCAAATACGGAGAACAGTACAGCCAGCCATTTCCAGTTTTTACCCAAGCCATTGGCAATGTAATACATGGGGCCGCCTTGCCACTCGCCGTTTTTGTTGCGCTCGCGGAATTTGACCGCTAATACGATTTCGGAATATTTGGTGCACATGCCAAACAAAGCGGATATCCACATCCAGAATACTGCGCCCGGACCGCCGATGGTAATTGCTCCGGCTACACCGGCAATATTACCGGTACCTACGGTACCCGCTAAAGCCGTACTCATGGCCTGGAATGGCGTCATAGCGCCCTCGTCGTCTGTGCTATGCCTTTTGAAAAGCAGGCCAAGGGTATTTTTCATGACATAGCCAAATTTGCTAAATTGAATAAAACCATTTCCGCAGGTTAGCCAAATTCCTACCAGAATAATTAGGAAGCAACAGGGAAGGCCCCACACAATGTTGTTAATCAGGCTATTTCCAGCTGTTAAAATGCCGATAAATCCACTGGCTTCCTTTAACGCAGCGATATCTCCCGCTGTAGTTGAAGTTATCAAACTGATAATTTCTCCAAATACTCCAGACATCTTCTTTATCCTTATATTAATATACTAATAAAAACATAGGGTAAAATTATAGCATAATGCATAATTTTCTGCAAGCATTTGCGCTTATTTTATGCCCTTGGTTTTTTAAACTATACGCATTTTCCCATTGTTGTAGGGATGCGGAGGATGATTATCTGGCTTCTTCTTCTGGATTAGCAGGGTTTATATATACAGTTTTTTGTCCACTGTAGATCACATAGCCTGGCCTCGCCATTGGTGGTTTGCGCAGTCGTTCTGCAGGTAGCCAGTCTACAGGTACCTGTGCGCTTTCTCTGGCTTTGCTGAACCAGGCAGCCCAGGCTGCTGCCTGCCGTATCGTGCTTTGGGGAATTGCCCGGCCTTCGCTGACAATCAACACATGCGCACCCGGTATCTTTTGCGTGTGTAGCCAGATGTCACCGGTATGCGCTTGGTGCAGGGATAACTTATCGTTTTGCTTGTTATTGCGGCCGATTAATACGGTAAAGCCATCTCTGCTGATAAAGCGTCGTGGTGGCATAGGCTGGCTTTTTGCTACTTTTGCTGTTTTTCCGTTTCTGTTTTTGTTGGAAACTGTCGGCTTCAGATAGCCGGCAGCAATCGCCTCGCGCTCAATTTCTTTTATTTCATCCAAGCTGCTGCAATCTGCCAGGCATTGCTCAATGCTCTGCACGTAGGCTAGTTCTTCCGTATTGGCTGTGAGCTGCTCCTCAATTCGTCCTTTGGCATGCTTGGCCTTGGAATAGCGGCGATAATAGCTTTGAATATTCTCCTGCGGAGTTAGCGCTGGCTCCAGTTGAATGGAAACTTTTTTGCTCGGATCGGTAAAGGAGGGCAGCTCAATCTCGTGCATACCTTTATGGAGAAAATATAAATTGGCTGCCAGCAAATCGCCAGCCTCCCGGTAGACGTCAGCGGCAACGCACTGATTTAAATCTGCTTGCTGCAAGGATATCTTTTTGCTTAGGCGGTTGATATGGTGACGTATCTGCTTGTAAATGCGCTGGCGGTAGGCGTGTATGCGTTGCTCCTCTTCTCGGGCAGCATACAGCAAATCAACAGCCTGATTCATGGATGCGCAGGCCAGCTGCGGACGACCCTCCCACATGCGCAACGGTATCGCATAGAAGTCGCGATAGCGTCTAATTGCAGGCGGCGCGCTTTCCAGCAACAGCGTGGGCTGATAAGCGGCTTGCTGTTGCAGGCGTTTTAGCGCGCACAGCTGCTCATAAATGCGCTGAAAATCCACCTCGCCCAGCTCCTCTATGGATTGATCGGGAGATAATCCGGCCGATAACGCGATATGCTCTGCCAGCAGCGGCGATATACCATTAATGTGATCGCGCAGTGCGCGGGCCAAAGAGAGTTCTTCATCCTTATAGAAAGAGCGTGCCAATTGCTCGATGTTATCTGGCGGTAAGGCCAGCTTTTCGATCGGCGGCGGCGCTATATATGGACGACCAGGCAAAACCTCACGCCAACGGGAAAGGTTGCTGCCATAACGGCGGATGCCATCGATAATCATCCGTTTCTCATCTAGGAGAATAATATTGCTGTGTTTGCCCATAATTTCAATAATCAGTGTAAGGGTAATTTTATCGCCCAGCTCATTGCGGGATTCAAAATCGATTTCCGCAATGCGTTCTCCCTCTATCGCATGAAAGCGCATAATCCTCGCACCCTCCAGCCATTTACGCATGACCATTAAAAAGAGGGGCGCTTTGTTGGGATTTTCCCTGCTGATTGTTGTACAATGAATTCGCCCGTTTTGTGGGTGTGCAGATAGGAGTAGCGCCCCCTTTTTGCCCTCTGCCCCATGATAGCGAAAAATTAGGGTGTACGCGTCTGGTTGATGGATTTTATTGATTTTGCTGTTTGCCACATCTTGCTGCAGCTCTGTGCATATGGCTTGAAGTACCATAGAGTCGAATGCCATATTCTAACCTCTTTTAAATCTATTTTTTATATCTTGGTAGAAATATAGCCTTAAGCAGGAAAAAAGTCAAGAAAAATTAATCTTTTTAAAGGAGAATTATTTTATGAGTAGAATTTAATATTTTACAAAATATGCGTGTGATAGCAGAATCAGAATAGGGAGAAAGCATTTGATTAAAAGCATGACAGGATTTGGCCGCGGGCTGGCGGTAAATGATAATTATCGTTTGACCGTGGAAATAAGGGCAGTGAATCATCGGTTTTTGGAGGCTTCCACACGTTTGCCGCGTGCGCTGGCCCAATTTGATGATTTGATAAAAAAACAGCTGCAAAATGTGTTTTCTCGGGGAAAATTGGATGTTTTTGTAGCTTTGGAAACAATATCAGCAAAAAATTCTGTTATTAAGGTTGACAAAGAGCTGGCTTTAGCGTATTATAATGCCCTGTGTGATTTGGCTTCGGTTTGCCATTTGCCCGCTGAAATGGATGTACAGCGTTTGGCTTCCTTAAGCGGTGTCATGGCTTTGGAAACAGCGGAAGATGATGTGGAAGAGATGACGCAGTTGGTAAGCGCTGCCACAGAG
>CALXSV010000025.1 GCA_944391235.1 uncultured Clostridia bacterium
ATGCGTTTCATCTGTAATCCCTCCGTTTCCTTTGCCGCCCGCTGTGGGCGGGCGGTCCGCTTACTGGTATCCTATCATAGATTTAGACGAAAACAAAGGGCGCGGGTTGCGCAAATTTAAAAGAAATATAAAGCCACAAAACACTATGCAATAATATTCCGATGTTTGAGCGCTTATGCGACAAAAACGGCGGAAAAGATGAACTTTTCCACCGTTTATGTTTTGCACAAATTTTTGGTGTTAGTTACAGTCATGCAACTTTGCAAAGCTCTCTGCGAAGGTAGTCTAGGTCCACATGTGTGTAATGGTCGGTGACGTCCTTGTCTGAGTGTCCCATCATACGCTTAATGGCCAGTTCATCGGCTCCGGCCTGGTGCAGGCGAGTGGCGAATGTGTGCCGGCACCAGTGAGGGGTGGCTCCGGCCGCGCCTATCTGCTCCATCAATTCTCGGAATCGTGTCCGGTATGCGTTGGCAGTGACTGGAGCGCCGGTGTCCTCACATATGATATAGTCCCCTCCCTTGCTCAGCCAGGCGGACAGATAGGACCTGATTTTCGGGTGAACAGGGACGAGGCGGTTCCGGCCGGCCGCTGTTTTCATGCCGCCCTGGAGATAATCTCCGTCTGCGTGGTACGAAAACCGGGTAAGGGTGAGCAGCTCGGTAATCCGGAAGCCGGTGTAACAGAGGATCAGCACCGATCCAGCCCAAAGGTTTCCTGCATCTGCTATCCGCTCCAACTGCTTGAGCTGGAGATCCGTAAGAGCCCCCTTATCATACTTGGTTCCTACCGAGGGCAGGCGGACAAACTGAGAATAGTCCTTGAGGATGATGTCTCGCTCCATGGCGAAGCGAAACAGGGCGGCCATGAGAGATTTGTCATTGTTAATGGAGGATTGAGACAGACCGTCCCGCTCATCCTGGTCGATAATTTCCTGCAGGTCGTCGATGGTGATACGGCGCATTTTTTTCGAGGCCAGGACGGAGACACGGTTCCAGGACGCTTTATGGGACATCACCGAGGCTTTGCCCAAGCGGGAGTATTCCCGAGCAGACCAGAGGTCATAGACCTGCTGGAGCGTATAGTCGGATACCTCCGTTTCCGGCGCCGTATGGGTGCGGCACCACTCATCCAGCGCGGCCTGGGCCTCGCTGGCCCGGGCGTGATAGGAGAGGTAGCGCTGCCTCACCCTCCCCCGATGGGTGTGGTATGGGATCTTGACAGCCCATGGGCGGCGGCGGCTGCCCGGAAGTTTGACAATACTCCCAGTTCCATTGGCGCGTTTCATTGACAAATTTCTCCTGTCTTGTAAGGTAAAACTTGCATTATTTTCGCTGATAGTATAATATATGTACTAATTGGGGTATACGTTTTCGGACGTATACTTGAGAGAGAGGGAGCAATCCGGCTCTCTTGCTTTTTACCGGCTTGACGATAGCAACGTCAAGCTGAAATCTTTATCTGGGCCAAAGGCGACGATCTCAACCGAGTTCTAAAACAAATGTTCGGCTTTTGGCTTTTTGAGAAGCCGCCCGAGGGGCGGCTTTCTCTTTTTTCAAATCCGCAAGCGTTGGCCGATTTGGTCAGGTGCTCCGGTACATCTCCCGCAGCTCGGGGACGGTGTAGAGGCGGCCCGCCATGCGGCTGACGATCTGGCGGGCGGTGGGCCAGGAGTAGCCGCAGTCGTCGATGCAGCGGCGGAGGCAACAGCAGTCACATTAGAACGCGAGAGCGACCATCAAGACACCGTACAACACAAGAATAGATAACCGCTTTTTTATTTCTCTATCCCCTTTTATTTCAGGTTCGCAATGGCATAGTCGGCTTGATCATGCGTAAACTGCTCTCCATACGCAGATGTAAGTTGGTCCCATACAGCTTGCTTTGACATGTTCATATTGTAATAATAAGATTTTGCCTTCTCCAGCGCATTTTGGTTAAAATCGGCCTGAACATTGTCAATTGCGTACTGCGCCGCTTCTGGCGGGAAGCCTTCCCCATATTCGGATGTCAACTGATCAAAAAGTCCCTTCTTTGACATGTGCATATTATCGCTGTAAGATTGCGCTTTTGCTAGTGCATTTAAATACTCTTGGGGGACGGATGGTGCTTCTGGCTCTTGTGTGACCTCCGGTTCCTGGCCTACAGTATTATTCTCTGGCCCCTGAAATACAGAGTCCTGCTGCGGGATGTCATCGTTTTCCGGTTGGCTTCCTCCAGCAATCCCTGCAATCACGACGATGGCGATCACCCAAAACCACCAACGTTTAAAGATAGGCTTCTTAACTTTTTTCTGTTCCTGCTTGAGTGAGGAGCGTTTACTCATATCAGCGCCGCACTCTGGGCAAAAGCGAGAATTTCCAGTATCACTTCCGCAGTTTGGACAAATCATATTCTATTCCCCTCTCTAACTTTTCTGCCATCCGGCAGTTGGGTCACTTTACTATCCTTGTAAGGGTCCCTTTCACTGGGCCTTTTTCAGCTCGGCAATCTCCTGGGACATGGAGCGCATGGCCATTTTCATCAGGTCCATGTCGCTGCGAAGCAGCTCCAATTCGCTCCTGGAGGCCAGCTTGTCCAGCCGCTCCATAATGGCGTCGTGGCCCTCGTAAAGCAAGTTCAGCTTGCGGTCCACCTCGGTCTCCAATAGAACCGCAGTCTGCTGGGCCCGGTCCTCTACCCGGTCCATCCGGTCCTTGACGCCGGCAATATCCGTCCGCATTTCCTCCTGTCCGGACTTCAGCGAGGAAATGTCCGTCTGCATCCGCGTCAGCAGGTCTAACATCTTTTCTTCATTTGTCATGAGAAAAACTCCTTTCTTTCCCTTTGTTGACGGTCAGGCCCAGCTGACCATGGGGCGGCGGGGCAAGAGGACCCGACCGTAGTACATCATGACCGTATCGGTGTCTTTCGCGCTGATATACCGGTCCGCATAGCGACAGGCCCGGTTCAGGCTCAGCAGCCGGACATTCCCATCTTCATCCTTGTAATACTGCTTACAGATCATATTGCCATCTACATAGAAAATTCCAACATCGCCATTTTCCAACGGCTCCCGGTTGACATAGACCGTGGAGCCGTCTCTGATATATGGCTCCATGGACTCTCCATCTATTTTCACAGCAAAGTCCGCATTCCAGGGAACGTCCTTGCCGACTTCAATCATCTCATAGTCCTGGCCCTCCGCTGGGGACGTCATGCCGGCGGCGGCGGGGGTGAAGTAGAGCGGAATGCGCCGGACGGTCTGGGGCTCGAAGGCGGGAACCTGGCGTTTTTCCTTCTCTGCCTTTACCCGCTTGCCCTCCTCCTGAATCACCACCCGCACCACGTTCTTGCCGGGCTGATCCAACTGGCTGTAGTCTTGGGCTACCTGCTGCGCCTCCTCCGAGAGATCGGAGGGGGCTTTTTCTATTGTTTCATCGTTTTCTCTCTTCGGAATCTTTTGAATTCCAGTAATAGTGGAGATTTGGTAAATGTTGCAAAGAATCAAAAATGTGTCTGCGTCTGGCTGCCGATGGCCGCTTTCCCAGCCATATAAAGTTTTATCAGAGATATCAATTCCAAAGTTGTGTAGTTGCTCCAATACATCCTTTACAGATAAGTTCAGCTCTTTTCTTCTAGTTTTGAGAATATTTCCGATGAAGCTGCTACTCATTGGCTTCACCTCCTAATCCATACTATATCGGGAGTGTATACCAATGTCAAGATATTTTTCTTCAATTCGAAGAAAAATTTTTCATAAACAGTCTTGACATTCTTCGTAATGAAGGTTATATTGATAATAGATTCTGCGAAACGAAGAAACCGAGGTGAAGATTATGACTGCCGCAGAACGAGTCAAGCAAATTGTGGAAGATAAAGGTGTGTCATACACGTTTATTTCTGAAAAGACTGGGATACCTGTTAATGCGATCTCACGGTCATTTCTGGGTAAGAGAAGGTTTCCCGCTGATGAAATGGTCGCAATTTGTAGTGTAATTGGCATAGACCTTGGGGACTTTTACAAAAAGGACGATGACGAGAGGGGGGGAGAGGGGTGGACGATTTAACCGAAATCAAAGAAAAACTGGCAGCCAATGAATTCCTTGAAGTGAGGGAAAAAGGATTATTATATCAAAATGAAATCCACCGAGGACAATCCACGATCAATGAAGTGCGCGAAAAATGTGGACTATCCCCGGTCGAAGGAGGAGGTATTCGCTTAAAAAAGTGTGATTGAGTAAGAAGAGATCGGTGGATTTGGCTTTGCAGCGTATTCCAGGGAAACAAGCGCCTCAGTTTTCATACCGAGTTCCTTGCAAATGCCAGGAATCATGGCATTAAGGGTTTGCACATCTACGTCAACCTTAAACACGGTTTGTAGAGTATGTAGCAGTTCAGCAGAGTGTATCACATTAAAATGCTGGCCTAAGAACAAGAGATCGTATTTTTCCATAAGTGCGTGCCAAACTGCGTCGTTGACACTTCCTTGTAGAGACAAGCTTGCAGATTTTAACTCCAGAAGTACATCTTTTATGCGCGCTTTTACATCCATATCTTCACCTCCTTCCTACCACCCACATTTTATCACAGGCAGGGAGAAAGGGCAAGCACGGACACGGCCAACCGACAAAAGAGAGGGGGTGAGAACGGTGGATATTCACGGGACAAAGGAGAAACCAACCCCAGCCAGCACGATGGGCATTGATCAGCCTAACACCATAGTGATCAATGGCGTAGAAATCCCAAGCTGGTACTTTGTATGGAGGAAACTTTGCAAATACCAGCGGAGTATTGAACGCATGAAGGCGTTTTCGCTGATTCAGTTTGTTCTTATCCTGGCTCTTTTGTTAGAGAGGCTATGGAGATGAGCAGGGAAACCATGGAAATTGCCACCGCAATGAAATCCGGCCATTTCTCTGCTATATAGTCCAGAATCTCTTTACGCCGGAAATATTTCCAATGCAAGCCTTTGTGATCCAAGTAAAACTGAAAAGCAATCCCATTTTGGGTATAGGAATACTTTATGTATCCTTGTTCCTCCAGATAGCGGACAGCAGCTCTGACGGATTCGGAATCTGAATGCGTGTTTTCCGCTATTTCATCAAGATCATCCATAAAGTCATAATATGTGTCACTTGGGCTCTCTGCTGTATTCATATGCTGAATAATCTTTTTACTTAATTTATCGAGCATAATTTTACCATTCTTTCTGTTAGTAGTGTAATTGGTATAGACCTTGGGGACTTTTGCAAAAAGGACGACGACGAGAGGGGGTGAGGGAGATGTCCAGAAATTTATCAACCGTTTTCCCTATCACACTAACGCCCAAAGAGGCAGATCAGATTCTAGCGACCAGCGAGCTGCGGCGATTGGTGGACCAATTCTCAAGGGGAATTTTAGAAAAAAATCCCACGCCGCTGGAGGCACAGGCTGTGCTTGTTACGACGTGGGAAACAGTTCTGAAAAATGCAAGGTTCAGTCTTCCTAATCAGCAAACGAGGACGGAGAAATTTCAATCTCAAACTTA
>CALXSV010000026.1 GCA_944391235.1 uncultured Clostridia bacterium
TCGGTCAGCTGGCCGCCTTCCTCATAACCTACATATCCCGGAGGTGCGCCAACCAAACGCGATACTGCGTATTTCTCCATATACTCGCTCATATCGATTCGCACCATAGCGTCGTCCGAGCCAAACATGACGTTGGCCAAAGCACGTGCCAGCTCGGTTTTGCCCACACCAGTGGGACCAAGGAAGATGAAAGAGCCAATAGGACGTTTGGCGTCCTTGAGGCCGGCACGAGCTCTACGTACGGCACGGGCAATGCTAACGACAGCCTCGTCCTGGCCCACCACACGCTGATGCAGCAGCTCTTCCAATTTAAGAAGACGCTCTTTTTCTTCCTGATTGAGACGGGTTACCGGAATACCGGTCCAGTCGGAAAGTACGGTAGCAATCGCGTCCGCATCCACTTCCGGAGAACTGCCGCCCGCCTCGCGCTTCCAGCCCTTGCGCTCTGCCTCGATTTTCTCGCCCAACTGCTTTTCCTGGTCACGCAGCTGAGCCGCTTTTTCAAATTCCTGCGCATTAATAGCCGCCTCTTTTTCCTTCTGGATAGCAGCCAAGTTCTCTTCCATTTGGCGCAAATCCGGCGGCGCGGTAAAGGCGGCCAGACGCACCTTACTAGCAGCTTCATCCATCAAGTCAATGGCCTTATCGGGCAAATAACGGTCTGAAATGTAGCGGGCGGACAGGCGAACAGCAGCCTCCAGTGCCTCATCTGTAATGCGTACCCGATGATGCGCCTCATAGCGGTCGCGCAGGCCGTGCAGAATCTGCAAAGCATCTGCTTCACTGGGCTCGCCAACAGTAACCGGCTGGAAACGACGCTCTAACGCAGCGTCCTTTTCAATATATTTGCGATACTCATCCAGCGTAGTAGCACCTACACACTGTAACTCACCGCGCGCCATGGCTGGCTTGAGGATGTTGGCCGCATCCAGACTCCCCTCTGTAGCGCCTGCGCCAACCAGTGTATGCACTTCGTCAATGAACAGGATGACGTCCTTATTGGTACGGATTTCATCCACCATTTTCTTCATGCGCTCCTCAAACTCGCCGCGGAACTTGCTGCCCGCTACGAGCGAGCCCATATCAATGGCAATCACGCGCTTGCCCAGCAGCACCTCAGGCACCTGACCTTCGGCAATCATCTGTGCCAAGCCCTCAACAATAGCGGTTTTACCAACGCCGGGCTCACCAATCAAAACCGGATTGTTTTTGGTGCGGCGCGAAAGAATCTGAATGACACGCTCAACCTCTTTGTCACGGCCAATCACTGGATCCAGCTTATCCTCTTTGGCCATGGCCGTCAAATCACGGCCAAATTTATCCAGTACCGGCGTTTTGCTCTTCTTATTGTAGCCGCCTTCATTATAGGAGGAAGAGCTGTCTTCATCCATCATTTCATAGCCCTCCCCGCTGGAATCCATCTGCGCAAAGGGCATATGAGTTTTCTGCAACAGGTTCTGGATGATATGGCGAAGACGACGCACATCCACATCAGCCATATCGAGCAGCCAATGCGAGGCAAAGCCTTCTTCTTCAGCAGCCAGGCCGAGCAGCAAATGCTCGGTATCAACAAAGCTGATACCCATACGGCGCGCTTCCGAAGCGGACAGAGCTAATGCACTCTTGGCGCGAGGAGAAAAGCCGAGCAGCTTTTCGCCATAGTTGGCTTTATCGTCAATGGCCTCCGCCAGTACCTCGCGGCTGAGATGCAAATCCTCAAGAATACGGGCAGCCAGACCGTCGCTCATATCAAACAGGGCCAGCAGAATATGCTCGGTGCCGATGTAGGCGGCGTGTCGTTCTCTAGCCAACTGCTCCGCACGCTCCAGCGTCAAACGGGCGCGCTGGGTAAGACGAGCAGCCAGGCGGTTGGTACCAATGCCAATGGGCTGCGTATTAAACATACTGCTCAAAAGCTGCGGCAATGAGCTGCCCATACTCATAAAGGGCATCTGGCCCTCTTCTTCCGCACACTGCTGGCACAAAAACAAATTGGTCTGGACTCCATTTATGATTTTCGTAAGACGTACATTCGCTTCACGTTGTTGACATTTTTGACATAACATATACTTCAACCCCTTTTTAATTTTTTCAAACAAACCCCATTCGCCATGTTCTCCTAACAATGGCTTTTCCTTTTACAAGCTTTTCCTGCTATGCTTGCACAGCGTAACTGGCGCTAAGCAAAATCGTCGCGCAGTAGTAGAAGCAGCATAGCGTGTAACATTCTACCCCTTAACATATCCGCGTCCTCACCTTTCAGCACAGCATCGTCAATCATCATCTTGATCAGCATACCTTCGCGATGGCTTAAAAATTCCTCTTCGCAAAGTCGGTCAACCAATTTTTCTCCACTTTGCCGCGATACGCGCTTATCCTTGGCGCTTTCCAGTAAAACAGTAAAGTTGGGCTCCTCATTCATGGACAGGCTGATGATGCGTACATATCCACCGCCGCCACGCCGGCTTTCTACCATATAACCCTGCGCAGCAGAAAAACGGGTATCCAACACATAATTAATCTGAGAGGGTACGCACATAAACATCTCCGCCAAATCGCTACGCTTTAATTCCAACACGCCGCTTTCTGAGGCAGACAACAGCTTTTTTAAATAGACTTCTATTTGATTTGCCAATGTTGACATAGATAAGCACCTCTTTACTATTTGACCTTTCTTGACTATAGTTTATCACTAAGGTCAAAGAATGTCAAGGATTTTTTAAAAAAATTTTTCCACTGCCAAAAGAATACAGAAAACCGCAGCATAAAGTACTCTTCCATAGCAGTGGAAAACAAATCAAATTTCATTCAATCATCTGCTTGCACCGGCAAAACCTCCCGCACCACCAAACGGTCTGCATACACGGAAAACCGAATTTCCAATCCAGCAAATTCCAGCCCATATATACGTTCTTCATCATGCTGATAAGCTGGGCGCGGGTCCTGTGCCAAAACACCAAGCAGTGCTTCACGCTTTTCCACCGGAACCTGCTGCAGCAAATGTGGCGGAAAGGTAACCGACAAGGCATAATCGCGAAATTCAGCGGCAAAACCAGCGCTGGCATCTGGATGACAATCAGAATGCAGCACATAGGGCTTAATATCAAAAATAGGCGTACCATCCATTAAATCAGCACCGCGCACATACAGCAAGGGTCCCAAATGCGGATGTTGCACAATGGAATCCAGGCGCACAGAGGAAAGGCCAATGGCATTGGGACGAAAGGGCGAACGGGAGGCAAATACACCTACCCGCTGATTCCCACCCAGACGTGGTGGACGTACGGTCGGAGACCATTCCTCGCATATGGACTGAGAAAACTGCCAGAGCAGCCAGATATGGGAAAACCCCTCCAAACCGCGCAATGCATCTGGGTTCCGGTATTCCGGCTCAAAAACAATCGTACTGCACAGCTCTTCAACCAAGCCGCTTTGACGGGGTATGCCAAATTTTGTAGGAAAATCACTGCGTATGTGAGCAATTATCTTCATTTTATAGGTTTCTTTCATAACGAATCTCCTTCAATCAGGCAAGCATTTCCTTTTTAATCTACAGCTTTAACCCTTTTCTTGCGTGGCTTAGGCAGCGGAGTAATAGGCTCCAATATAGCGATAACCTGCTCCGCCAGGAAGACATCCTCAATATCCAACACATAGTATGGCTTGGCGCCATCATAGGGACTGACGCATTCGGCATCGCGCAGCAGTTCCCATATAGCCTCCACTGGCTTTACAAAAACAGTATTGTCGCAGACCAGCAAAAGCGGCTTATCATTTATATATACCATGTATTCGCCAAACATTTTTCGGTAGCGCACTTCCCCGGTATGCTGGACTTGCTCACAGACGAATTCCACATAATCTTGCGTTGTTGCCATCACGCTCTCTCCTTTACTCTTTTTCGCAGCAATACAAAGCCCAACCTTTTGCAAGCGAAAAGCTGCACCTAGGAATCCGCAGGTACGATATCCACAATAAGCAGCTCCGGTCGGTTAAACACACGCGGCAAGGCATTTTTACACAGCCCGCGGCTGACAATCAGTGTGCACAAACCCAAATCATACTGCCCACCCGCATAGGCAGGGAAAAAGCCCTGGTTGGGTGCGTATAAGCCGTTTATCAGTCCAGGAATGCGCACCTGCCCGCCATGTGCATGGCCAGCCAGCAGCAAATCAAAGCCGCTCTCTTGATATTGCGCAATGCGCTCCGGCCGGTGTGTCAACAAAATGGAATAATGGCGTCCATCCAGCTGCGCACTGCAGGAATCCAGCTGCGCCTGCCAGCTGTCCAAGGCGGTGCTGGACTGCATACCCTGAAAAGCACTAGGATCATCCACACCAGCAATATACAGCTGCTGTCCCTTCACCTCTACCATCTCAACCGTACCTTCCAAAACAACAACTCCATAATCGCGAATACGGCTCTTAAGCTGCTGCACATCGTCCAGTCGCCACTCATGATTGCCGGTTACATAATAGCAGGGGTACGCCCCAGCAAGCCCAGTCAACAGATCCCAGGTAGCAGCGGAATCCCCGCTATCGTCCCACATATCGCCCACTAGTAGAACCAAATCCGGCTGATGGCTTTCAATCGCCTGCAACAGTTCTTTTTGTCCGGCACCATAAGTACTACCATGTAAATCCGTCAGCACGGCCAGACGTACTGGTGCAGACAGTTTATCCGTTTCTTGTATATAATATTGAATGCGTAATCCCTGCCAACAGGCAATACACAAAAAGACAAGAAGAATCCCCAAGCATATCAACAAAGCAAATCCTTTTCCCTTCTTTTTCATCGCGAACTCCATGGATGAAAGCTTGTACAGGATAAATCCTTTTCATTCCTGTTTTTCAGCTCCAACACCTCCACCAAATCTTCCCATAGAACAGGTAGTTCTGCGCAAAAACGCGAGCTGGATAATATTATTTTAACACGTAGCCGTATATAAAGCCAGCCTCAGGCAAAAAAAGAAAGCAGAGTATTACACAGCTCTCATTTTCAGCACAGCAAATGCTGCACAAAGCCCTGCTGCAAGCATGGCTATTGCGCAGGCTCACCTCTATTTGATAAAAAATGCCGCAAAGCATACATGCGGCAATAAATAACAAATCCGAACTCATATCCAATCGGAAATAAGTTCGGATTTGCTTTATATGGCTCCCCGAGTTGGATTCGAACCAACAACACCGCGGTTAACAGCCGCGTACTCTACCGTTGAGCTATCGAGGATTATTACTCCCGGCAATGACCTATGCTTCCAGGGACCGGCGTCCCAAGTACTTTCGGCGCAGGAGAGCTTAACGGCTGTGTTCGGGATGGGAACAGGTGTGGCCTCTCCGCTAATATCACCGGGAAAAATGAGAACAAAATTAGCTAAAGAACAGATTCCGTTCTTTGAAAACCGCAAAGGAAATAAAGAAATATTATCACACACTAAGGTCAAGCCCTCGACCTATTAGTACCAGTCAGCTTCAGATGTTGCCATCCTTCCACACCTGGCC
>CALXSV010000027.1 GCA_944391235.1 uncultured Clostridia bacterium
GAGGCTGTACGCCGCAGACCTTATTGCGTGGTTCTGCTCGACGAAATTGAAAAAGCACATCCCGATGTATTTAACCTGCTGTTGCAGGTATTGGAGGATGGCCGCCTGACCGACAGCAATGGCCGTACCGTAGACTTCCGCAATACCATTATCATTATGACCTCCAATGTGGGCGCTACTTCCTTGAATAAAGCACGTTCGCTGGGCTTTGACAATGACGATAGCGGCGCAGAGGATAAGGATTATGATTTGATGAAGGAGCGTATGCTCTCAGAGCTGAAAAAGGTATTCCGTCCGGAATTCCTCAACCGCGTGGACGACTGCATTGTTTTCCGTCCGCTCAATGAGGAGGAAATCTGCCAGATTGCTGAGCTGATGATGAACGAGGTTGTAAAGCGCTTGGACATCCAGGGCATTGCGCTGCAAGTGGATGCCGCTGTTTATAAGCATCTTGCGGATAAGGGCTTTGACCCTGTGTATGGCGCGCGTCCGCTGCGCCGTGCGATTCTGCGCATGGTGGAGGATCCCATCAGCGAGGCTCTGTTGGAGCAAAAATATACCTCTGGCGATACCATTCATCTGCGCATGAACGGCGATACGCTGGAATTTGCAAAAGACGCAGTCGAGGCTTAATCGGCAGCGGGTATTGCATCCGAAGAAATAAATCAGATAGGGCCGCTGGTATACGCCGGCGGCCCTGTTTTTGTTACTGCGCAAAGCGTTGGTGCTTATGGGGAATTCAGGAAATATTCGTTTGACAGCTGTCTGATTGTAGCGTATGCTTAGATTAATAAGGTGGAGGTGGCAAGCATGGCTAAAGCAAAAACCGTATTTTTCTGCCGGGAGTGTGGGGGCGAGAGCATTCGCTGGGTTGGCAAATGTCCGCATTGCGGTGCTTGGAATACTCTAGTCGAGGAACCCGTGCTGGAGGACAAGGCTACAGCCACGCGTCCTGGACGTGTTCGTCTACAGCAGGAAAAGCCGCATCCCCTGACGGAAATCGTCACAGAGCAAATAGAGCGTATGCATACTGGCAGCACCGAGCTGGATACCGTGCTGGGCGGTGGTCTGGTGCCGGGCTGCTCCGTACTTCTGGGTGGGGAGCCGGGTATTGGCAAGTCTACTTTACTCTTACAAACCTGTGCCCGTATGACCAGCTATGGCCCAGTGCTTTATATTAGCGGCGAGGAAAGTCCGCGACAGATTCGTTTGCGAGCTGAGCGTGTGCAGGCCCTGGATGAAAAGATTTATCTGCTGGCGCAGACGGATATTGATGCGGCAATGGTGCAGGCGCGAGAGCTTTCGCCTGTGCTGATGATTATTGATAGCGTGCAGGCTATGTTCTCCAGTCAGGTGGATTCTGCACCGGGCAGCGTATCGCAGGTACGGGCCGTGGCTGCGGCTGCCTTGGGTCTGGCCAGGGAAAAGGGCACTGCAGTGCTGCTGATTGGGCATGTAACCAAGGAAGGGCAGTTGGCTGGGCCGCGTGTGCTGGAGCATATGGTTGATGCTGTGCTGTATTTTGAGGGCGACCGCTACAATGCCTTTCGCCTGCTGCGTGCTGTAAAAAACCGCTTTGGCTCCACCAATGAGATTGGTGTTTTTGAGATGGCAGAGCAGGGGCTGACGCCGTTGGTTTCACCCTCTGCTTATTTTTTGGCTGAGCGCCGCGCTACTGCACCTGGATCGGTTGTTACTTGTGTGATGCAGGGAAGTCGGCCTTTACTGCTGGAGGTAGAGGCTCTGGTTTCTCCTACCAGCTTTGGCAATCCCCGTCGTTTGGCCACGGGTTTTGATTTTAACCGCCTGCTGCTGATTATTGCTGTTTTGGAGCGCAAAATCGGCTTGCCGTTGGATAAGCAGGATGTGTACCTTAATATTGCTGGTGGAATGCGGCTGGATGACCCAGCTGCAGATTTGGCGGTGGCGGCTGCTATTGTCTCTTCTTTCCGTGATATCGCGGTAGAGGAGGGCCTGGTGCTGATTGGCGAACTGGGGTTGCTGGGCGAGCTACGCACTGTGGTGCAGGAAGCGCGCCGCGCGCGCGAGGCTGCAGCCTTTGGTTTTAACGCCATGCTATGCCCACAGACGCGCAGCGCAGAAAACTATCGCCTGCGCCGTTTAGCGGTTGCGGATTTAGCAGCTGCGCTACGCATTCTCGGTCTATAGCGGTGGCTGCTAGGATGTACAGACCATTTTCCAGCTCTGGTATAAGTATCCTCTTGACAAAAAACAGGTTTTTGTTGTAGAATACATTCTTTTAGCATTTGACAATGTTTCTTGCTAATGTTACAATAAAGATGCTAAAATAGCAATACTATTCCATTTTGAAAGGGGGTGAGAGGGGATGGTCAGGAAGCTTTTTATTACCCTGATTAGTGTTTGCTGTGCGATTGCGGGTGCGGTATTGACATTGAAATATGGGCAGCCCTTAATGGTAGACCAGTCTGTGGTTTTCATGTATGGCTATGTGGCAATGTTTGCACTGCTTTTTGGTATAATCGGCCTGCTGATTGCACCCCATATTGTGGATGCCATTCGTGCTTTGCTCAACGCAAGTGTCAATGAGTTTTCTAATAAATCATTATCCGAACTTATTCCTGGTGTTATTGGTCTTATAATCGGGCTCATTGTCGCTTCTTTGGTCAGCATAACTGTGGTGAGAATTGCTGTTATTGGCCCGTATTTAGCCGTTTTGCTGGAGCTAATGCTCGGTTATCTTGGTTTTATGGTGGGCTTTCGTAAGCGGGATGATTTCAGTATGTGGGCAGGTAGCCTGCGCAAGGACAAGGAAGAGCGTTACAGCAAGCCAGAGCGTCCGGAGCGTGAGCGCAGCCGGGATTTTGGCAAAAAGGGCGTGTCAGTAAAAATACTGGATACCAGTGTGATTATTGATGGCCGTATTGCAGATATCTATCGTACTGGTTTTGTGGAGGGCGACTTAATTATAGCTGGCTTTGTGCTGGAGGAATTGCAACATATTGCGGATAGCAGCGACGCCTTAAAACGTAACCGCGGTCGCAGTGGGCTGGATTGCATTAAAATGATGCAGAATGAATTTGGCTCCTCCATTGTGATTTATAATAAGAATTATCCGGATACGATGGAGGTGGATTCCAAGCTGCTGCGGTTGGCTAAGGATACCAAGGGCGTTGTTGTTACCAATGATTATAACCTGAACAAGGTGGCACAGGTACGCGGTGTGAAGGTGCTGAATATCAATGATTTAGCCAATGCGGTAAAGCCTATCCTGTTACCGGGAGAGGATTTAACTGTCTCTGTGGTACGCGAGGGCAAAGAGCAAAACCAGGGCGTAGCCTACTTGGATGATGGTACGATGATCGTTGTAGAAAACGGACGGCAGTTTGTGGGCAACACCATTTTTGTGGTGGTGACTAGCATTCTACAAACCTCAGCTGGGCGCATGGTCTTTGCCAAGCCTAAGACAATTGCGCATGGCGATGGCTGTGATTAGCCTTTCGTAGAGGAATAGGTAGCTATGAATATTTGTGTTATTCTTGCGGCTGCCGGCGCCTCCAGCCGTATGGCAGCGGGAAAAAGCAAGGTGCTGCTGGAGTTGTTGGGCAAGCCGGTATTGCAGTATAGCTTGGATATATTTGCGGCGGACGACGCGGTTGTGCAAATCGTGGTGGCCGCCGCGCTTGCCGATATAGAAGAAATCAGCCAGATCTGTGCAGGCTATGCTAAGGTATGCCTGGTTTGTGGAGGTGCCAGTCGCAGTGAAAGTGTGTATAAGGCGCTGCAAGCCG
>CALXSV010000028.1 GCA_944391235.1 uncultured Clostridia bacterium
GGAGGGACTGGATTTGGATCAAATCTTTGCGGAACTGCTGCACCGGCGACCATTGATACGACAAATTTTTACTGTGGACGACCTGATGCACCTCAGGCGCGGCGGACGTATCTCCGGCGTAGCCGCCGCAGTTGGCTCCTTACTGCATGTAAAGCCCATTTTAATTGGCAATGAAGAAGGCAAGATTGTGGTTCAACATAAGGTTCGTGGACGCAGGGGCTCTATCCGCACTTTGGCAGAAGCAATATGTATGCAAACAAACACAGAACATGCACAGACCATCGGCATTGCCCACGCTGGCTGTGCAGAGGATGCGCAAACATTGGCCGACCTGATTCTTGCACAACGACCGCAAATGCAGGTACTTACCGTGTGCTATGAGCCGGTAACCGGATCGCATGTTGGACCTGGCGCACTGGCGCTCTTCTACCAGTGCTCTATTTAAACACTACCAGAATAGCCGCGAAGTAAGAACAGAAGAACCGCCTGTGCTTCATATGAAGCACAGGCGGTTTTGCTACACGCATGTATATTTCCATTACCTATTTAAAATTAGGGAGAGAACAAATTAAAAATACTTTTACAGGGCCTGGGCTTCCGGAGTGGCATTCCGACGCAAAGTTTCTACCCGATTAAAAATATACTCCTGCACCTCATCACGAGGGATATCCAAAACCACGGATAACTCGCTATATAGCAAATCCTCAGCCCGTTTCATATACTTTTCATCAGTCTGGCCAATCTTCTTGCCCTGTCCGACCGCCTGCCGCTTGGCATAAACCTTCATAATTACTTCAATCAAATCTGCGCAGTCATGCGATAGAAAGGAAGCCTGATAATGCTCGTTCAGCTCCCGCATATTGGTGCTGATAAAAGCCTCTGCCTTCCTATCCGGAATACTGTCTATTAGGGCAAGAGCTTCGCTACGGGAAATAACTGAGCGCATAAATACCTTGCCGTTTACGGGTGCATAAACCTTGCCATCATGCGCCATTGGTCGTAGAACATAATACAACTGTCCCTTGGTTAAACCATTGATATCCAGCTGGCAAATATCCTCAATGCGGCATGCGCCTTCCCCACCATACATTACCAAATCACCAATTTGAAACATTTTTATACCCTCCAAACCATTGCATAAGCAACTATCCCCCTATAGAAAAAACCCTCGCAAAGAGGGTTTTCTTGCCCAGGCAACTATTATTATAACGCATTAGCACCAAAAAGTCAACGGTACAATGCTGGTTTTTATTGACAAAGCCCAAGAAAGCCGCTATAATGCTAGTTGCTTTATCAACAATATATTCGAAAAGGGATAAGAATATGGACTCCTTTTTAAAAAAACTCTCCATTCTCAACCGCCAATCTAATAGCAATCTGGATCACCGGCTACGGCAAATTGGCGTAACAGGCGGACAATTTATGTACATAATCAAGATATGTGACAATCCTGGCTTGTCGCAGGAGAACATTGTCAATGAATTGCACATTGACCGCGGCGCTGTCGCGCGCGCTGTAAAACAGCTGGAAAGCGACGGATACATTATACGTACCAACGCGCCAGGTGATAAACGGCAATACAGCATTTACCCGACAGCCCGGGCGCAGGAAACCTGCCAGCGTATTCGCAATATTGTGGCAGACTGCGAAAACTTTCTTTCCCAAGACCTTACCGAAGTAGAGCGCGAACTGTTCAATATTCTGCTTAACAAAATAATGCGCCGTGCTATGCAGCTGTAGGCTATCTACCGGCTTCTTCTACCAATAAAAAGTCCAACAAAGCCAGACAGCCCTCCTCAATATCCGCATAGGTAACATCAAAATTGCCTGTAAACCAAGGGTCGGCAATATCACGCGGACGCGCAGAAAAATCCAGCAAACGTCTTACCTTGCCATCCGAATCGCCACCCAGTATACGCAGCATATCGCGAATATTCCCGCTATCCATACCCAGCAGCCAGTCATAGCGCTGATAATCCGCGGGCGATAGCTGGCAGGCATGCTTACCCGTGCAAGAAATTCCCTTTTCCGCTAGTTTTTTTCGTGTTCCCGGGTGCACAGGATTGCCCAATTCCTCCCGGCTGGTAGCGGCAGAAGCCACATAAAAACGCTCGTTCAGACCGCGTTGTGTCAGCAGATCACGGAATAAGAATTCCGCCATAGGAGAGCGGCAAATGTTACCCAAGCAGACAAACAAAATACCCGTCTTCTCTTTATTCTTATGAATACATATCACCCTTTATACCTGAATGTATTGTATAAAAAATCTTCGCCGCGTTGCCAGGCCACGCCAGCGAAGATTTTTCTGCTTTCCTATAAAGATAAAGCTGCTTGCAGCTAATCCAGATAATCCTTAAGCTTTTTACTGCGGCTGGGATGACGCAGTTTACGCAAAGCCTTAGCCTCGATTTGACGAATACGCTCGCGGGTAACGCCAAACACCTGCCCCACCTCTTCGAGCGTTCTGCTACGACCATCCTCCAGGCCAAAACGCAGTTGCAGAACCTTCTTTTCTCGCGGTGTAAGCGTACTCAGCACATCCTCCAGCTGCTCACGCAGCAGGAAGGAACTGGCTGCCTCAGCTGGAGCCAGAGCCTCCTCATCCTTGATAAAATCACCCAGATGACTATCCTCTTCCTCACCAATAGGCGTTTCCAAAGAAACCGGCTCCTGCGAAATTTTCAAAATCTCCCGCACGCGCTCCACCGGAATATCCATTTCCTCGGCAATCTCTTCCGGGGTAGGATCTCGTCCCAGCTCCTGAATCAGCAGGCGCTGTACGCGGATTAGCTTATTAATGGTTTCTACCATGTGCACAGGGATACGGATGGTACGCGCTTGATCCGCAATGGCACGGGTAATGGCCTGCCGTATCCACCAGGTAGCATAAGTGCTGAATTTATAGCCTTTATGGTAATCAAACTTTTCTACTGCCTTGATCAGTCCCAAGTTGCCTTCCTGAATCAAATCCAAAAAAAGCATACCACGGCCTACATAACGCTTGGCAATAGATACCACCAGACGCAGGTTGGCCTCTGCCAGCGCACGCTTCGCCTCCTCATCGCCCTCTTCCATACGCTGTGCATAGTAAATTTCCTCTTCAGCAGAAAGCAAGGGAACACGGCCAATCTCTTTCAGGTACATGCGCACTGGGTCATCCACAGAAACACCTTCCGGGACGGAAAGGTCTATTTCCAATGGCTCTGTCACTGGCTCCGTTTCCTCATCATCCGGATCTGTAATGGCTTCCATAATGACCTCTGCAGGTTTGACAACAATATCCACATGGGCGGCCAGCAACTGCTCATAGACCTCCTCCACCTGCGACTGTGTCAGCTCCAATTCATTTAAGGTATCCATCAATTCATTGACGTTTACCTTACCATGTAATTTGGCTGTTTCTATAAACTTTTTTACCGATTCCTCACGGTTATGCTCCACAGGAAAAACCCTTTCTGTTAAAGTTGGCGTAACTGCCGGCTAAGTTGCAGCTTTTCAGCTATCAGGGCATCTACGTCTTCATTATTGCCCTCCGCAGTAGCGATAAGTCGCTGTAGCTCAGCGATACGCTGCTCAATAACGTGTTTACGGATTGTACGGATATAATCATCCGGCGCGGCTTCATCGACACCAGGAACATCCGTATGTAATAATTTCAACAAAAAACTGCGTAACCCTTCATTTTCTTCGCTGATGTGGTTGAATAATGACGAAGGGACAAAATCATAGTCGTCTCCCAGCTCGCGCACAAAATCAATCAACTGCTGTTCCTCCGCGGTCGAAGCAAAATTTTCGCCCAGCTCCTCCACGGCACGGTAAAACAGCTGACGATCCGATAAGGATAAAATCAACAGCTGCCTATGCCCCGCGCGCCCAGGCCGGTGTACATTCTGACGGTAGGCCCCTGGCGCTGCAGTCTGCGGCTGCGATGAATGTCCAGCCTGGCGAGCAGAGGCTTGGGGCATACCCAGATCTGCCAGAATGGCCTCCTCACTAATGCGCAAGCGCCGAGCCAACTCACGAATAAAGCTATCGCGCTCCGCATGGCTGCGCGTCTTTTTTATGGCGGGGATCAACTCGGCGACAATGGCGCCCTTGTCTGCGGCAGTGTCGCAGGAGCGCTTTTCCATGGCGCGCAACAGCAAATAATCAAGCCGCGGATACGAGCGTTTTTGTAACAGTTTATTCCAGCCCGGCAAACCATATTTGTGCAAAAAATCATCCGGGTCGAGATTATCCGGAAAGACCAGAACGCGCGCTTCCAAGGCCTCAGCTTCAGCCAGTTTATCCAAAGACATGCGCGCTGCCTTCTGTCCAGCCGCATCCCCATCAAAGGACAAAAGCACCTGCAATTTTTCCGGCGCTTCCGGCCGGTAACGATTGAGCAGCCGCACATGCTCGGTAGTAAAAGCGGTGCCCAAGGAGGCAACTGCATTGGTAATGCCTACGCTGTGCGCGGTCAGCACATCCATATACCCCTCCATAACCACAATCTGCCGGGTAGCGCGGATGCTTTCCGCAGCCAGATCCAGTGCATACAATATATTGGATTTGTTATAAATAGGCGTGGTCTGGGAATTGAGGTATTTGGGCTCTTCCTGCCCCATCGTACGGCCACCAAAAGCCACCACAGCCTTGTGCTGGTTTCGGATGGGAAAGATCAGGCGGCCGTGAAACTTATCATAGCAACGGCCGTTCTTGGCACTACGGCTAACCAAACCACAGCGAATTAGCGTTTCCTCACCAAAGCCCTTGCTGCGCAGATGATTATACAGCGCCTGCCAATCCTCCTCCGGTGCACAGCCCAAACCAAAGCGAAGCGCCATCTTTTCGCCAATTCCACGCTTTTTCATATAAGCCAGCGCTGCACGGGAACTACGTAGCTGCTGCGCATAAAAGGCAGCCGCTTCCGCATGTGCGGAGAGCATAGATTGGCGCTCTGCCTGCTGTGCCTGCTCAGCCGGCGACAATTCCCGCTCAGGAATACGAACGCCATAGCGCTCTGCCAAACGGCGGGCAGCCTCGACGAAGCTAAGGTTTTCTATCTCCTGTACAAAGTTGATTACATTTCCACCCTTGCCGCATCCAAAGCACTTATAGATCTGTTTTTCACCATTTACAGAAAAGCTGGCGGTATCCTCATTGTGAAAGGGACATAATCCAAACAGGTTGCGTCCACGGGAACGCAGCTGCACATATTCGCCCACCACTTCCACAATATCAGCGCGCTGCATAATTTCATCCAGCGTTTCCTGCGGAATCAATCTAGCCATAATTGCATCCATTTAAAATTATGTATTTTTCTGGAAAAAAATATACCCGTGCGGCGTAATCTGCGCTGGCTACGGACTTAATAGTAATTATTCGCCGCAAGCCGCAGCTTTCCTGCATAATTCCCGCAAAGGCGGGCAAAATAGCAGCAGCCACAAGGCAAAATCAAAAATAAACCTGGAGGTATTTATTATGAAATCCGAACAGAAAAACAGTCAGCAGAACAACAGCAAACAGCAGCAGCAGAACAGCCAGCAGAACGGCACCAAACAGCAGCAGCAGAATAGCCAGCAGAACGGCACCAAACAGCAGCAGTACTAAGGATTTGAAAACACACCCGCGTCATTAGGATGGTGAAGTACCGCACCCGGCAGACAAAGCATGGACGTAAGTAGCTGCTTTGGACATCATGCCGGGACACGCAATGACGCAGCGTTAGGGAGGGAGACTGAAGCTGAAAAGCGACAGTCTCCTTTCCTTTGATAATAAGCGTATGACCGCTACGCGTGCTTACATAACAGGTAACATCTAAAAAGATTTGCCACAAAACAGGCTCTTGCTATTGTTTTTTTTTATGCTTAATGCTAAAATTGTATTTGATATGAGATTGTTTATTGCACTTAACTTTAGTGAACGTTTTTTAGACGCATTAGCGGAGACTGCGCAGAATCTGCAAAAGCAAGCCATCTATGCGCGCCCTACCCAGCGTGAAAATTTTCATTTAACACTGGCCTTTTTAGGAGAACAGGAGAATATCGCGGGCAGCATTGCCGCGATAGACGCCTGTGCGGCCACCGCCTTTACGCTGGTTACAGGACACTGCGGTGCTTTCCACCAGCGCAATGGGGATCTGTGGTGGCTGGGCCTGCGTCGCCAAGCCAATCTACTGCATATGCAGGAATCTCTACGTCAGCAGTTGTTATTACAGGGCTATCGTATGGAAAACCGGACGTTTAAACCACACCTCACCCTGCTAAGAGAAGCCCGGATGCAGCCGGATTTTGATTTAGCCGCCTTTAACAGCAGCTTGAAGCCGTTGCACGAGCGCATTACATCCATTCATTTAATGCAATCCGTACGTCAAGCAGGAAAATTATGCTATCTGGAGCTATACAAAAGAGAGATATAAAAAGGAGGAACTGTCATGGAATTTCTACAACTTGCCACGCAACGTTACTCTGTACGCAGTTACCAAGAACGGCCGGTAGAGGCGGAAAAACTCGACCAGCTCTTACGCGCTGCTCAAATTGCGCCTACTGCAAAAAACTGCCAGCCCTTTAAAATCTTTGTTTTGCAAAGCCAAGAAGCACTGGAAAAGGCCCGTCAATGCAGTCCGTTGCATTATGGCGCGCCTTTAATTCTACTCTTCTGTTATGATGAATCAGATGGATTCAAAACCTCGGCCAATGCAGTCAATTTTGGCCTACTTGATGTCAGCATTGTTGCCACACATGTTATGCTACAGGCTGCAGAGTTAGGTCTGGGTAGCGTATGGGTTGGCTACTTTTTCCAGGATAAAGTCGTGGAGCTGTTTGATCTGCCGGAGAATCTAAAGCCCGCAATCATGATGCCCATTGGCTATGCGAAGGAAGACGCGCTGCCTTCCCCTAAGCACAGCGAGTACAAAGAGCTTAAAGAATTGGTTGAGATTCTTTAAACGCAGGGACCAACTCCCCGAATGGAGGATAGAGGAAAGGAAGAAGGAGTATTTCGATGGAAGATATCCGCAAACAATGTATTTTCTGCCGCATTGCCGATCATGATATTCCCGGCAGCATTGAATATGAAGATGAACAGATTATTGCCTTTCGTGACCTGAACCCCCTGGCGCCCGTACATGTGCTGATTATCCCCAAAAAGCACATCCAAAGCATGGCCAGTCTGGAGGCAGAGGATGAAGCTTTGATGGGCCACCTGATGCTCAGCATCAGCCGTTTGGCCAAGCAACTGGGGCTGGAGGAAAATGGGTACCGTGTAGTCAGCAACTGCGGACGTGATGGTTGTCAAACCGTGCCTCATATACATTTTCATCTTTTGGGCGGCCGCATTCTGGGGATATTCGTGGGTGAAACAGAGGAATAATTGCCCCTCCCGGCAAAACATATTGACGAACCAATCAAAATAAGCTATAATGGACTGGTCAATGACTGTCAGCAGCAGGCTGCCGGTCGATCTGCCTCACGGAGGGAGGGATAGTTGTGAGTGAAGTTAGAGTTGGCAAAAATGAGTCTTTAGACAGCGCTTTGCGGCGCTTTAAACGTACATGCCAGAAATCCGGCGTTATGGCGGAGATTCGCAAGCATGAACATTATGAGAAGCCCAGCGTAAAAAGAAAGAAAAAGGCCGAGGCTGCCAGAAAACGTAAATGGAACTAATTCCCTTACGATAAACAGAAAAGCTGCTCTAAGAGCAGCTTTTTCTTATTGCAAACTGCAGTTTTTCCATCCTGCGCATCATCGGCAGAAGCATCTGTGGCAAAATTGCTTTACCGTATAGGGCAAGCATGATATAATGAAGCAATACGATAGCATTTTAATTGTAAAGGCAGCCTGCTTTTGATGTTAAAAAGTAAATCTCTATTACAAGTGCTATAAAAAGCGGCTGTTTTGCAAAACCTAGAAACAAACGCAGGCAAATTTATGATTCGCACAAAAAGGGATATAAGGAATGAAAGATGGCTTTATCAAAGTAGCAGCAGCCACACCAGAGGTACGGGTGGCGGACTGCGCTTATAATGCAGAAAAAATTATTGCAACCATTCAGGAAGCCCATCAACTGGGCGCAAAGATATGTGTGCTGCCGGAATTATGTGTGACTGGCTATACCTGTCAGGACCTATTCCTGCAACAGGCACTTTTGCGTGCCGCAGAGCAGGCCATAAGCAGGATTGTCGCCGCCAGCAGCAAACAGGATATGCTTACGGTAATTGGTGCGCCGCTAGAGCACGGCGGTAAGCTATATAACTGCGCCATTGTCTTTAAGGACGGCTGTATTTTGGGCATTGTTCCCAAAACGCATCTGCCCAATTACAATGAGTTTTATGAGGCAAGGCACTTTGCGCCTGCGCCGACGCAGCTTACCTATATGCGCTTTTCCGGACAGCAAATCCCCTTTGGCAGCAGCCTGCTTTTTTCTTGTAACAGTTTACCAGAGCTAGTCTTCGGCGTAGAGATATGTGAGGATTTATGGGCGCCAGTGCCCGTATCCTGTGCGCTGGCAGCAGCCGGAGCCACGGTCATTGGGAATCCTTCCGCATCGGACGAGGTGATTGGCAAGGACAGTTATCGCCGCAGTCTGGTTTGCGGCCAATCCGCGCGCCTGGTTTGCGGCTATATCTACGCTTCAGCAGGAGAGGGTGAATCCACGCAGGATTTGGTTTTCAGCGGCCATAACATGATAGCAGAAAATGGTGGTATGCTGGAAGAAAGTGTGCTTTTTTACAATCGCACCATTCTTTCTGAGCTGGATTTATACAAGCTGTGCGCAGAGCGCCGCCGCCTCAGCACATACCCTGCCGCACAGACAGAGGGCTTCTGCACCATTCCCTTTGACATGCAAATAGAAAACACGCATTTAAGTCGACCCATCAGCAAAACGCCCTTTATTCCCCAGGATACGCACGAACGCAGTCAGCGCTGCGATATGATACTGCGTATGCAGGCTCAAGGGCTGAAAAAGCGGCTTAGTCATACCCAATCGCAAACAGTGGTTATTGGCGTCTCCGGCGGATTGGATAGCAGTCTGGCGCTGCTGGTATGCTGCCAGGCAATGGACATGCTGGGTCGGTCGCGCGAGGATATCCTGGCCGTCACCATGCCCTGCTTTGGCACCACCACCAGAACACGTAACAATGCACAGGCCCTGTGTGAATATCTGGGGGTAAGCTTCAGGCAGGTGGATATCAGCCAGGCAGTGCGGCAGCATTTTGCAGATATTGGTCATGATGAGTCTGCGCATACTATTGTGTATGAGAACGCACAGGCGCGTGAACGCACGCAGGTGCTGATGGATATAGCCAATCAGCATAATGGTCTGGTCATTGGGACAGGCGATTTGTCTGAGCTTGCCTTGGGCTGGGCAACCTA
>CALXSV010000029.1 GCA_944391235.1 uncultured Clostridia bacterium
TATAACGACCAACACCATAAGTATAATCGCAAGCACATGGAAAAAATCACCAAATATAAACTGCTCTAAAAACAGGACGCTAACCAGCGTCATCTGGCAAAAAGTCTTGCTCTTGCCCCAGATAGAAGCGGCAATAACTTCTCCCTGTTGTGCAGCCACAAGACGCATGCCATCTACCGCCAAATCGCGGCAGATAATGACAATAAAAATCCAGGCTGGCAGCATGTGCCGCGCAGTCAGACATACCATAGCGGAACAAACCAGCATCTTGTCTGCCAACGGGTCAATGAACTTGCCCAAATCCGTGACCAGATTCATTCTACGCGCCAGATGTCCATCCAGCATATCGCTGAAAGAGGCAAGCACAAAAAGAATCAACGCCCACAAATCTGCCGCGGGTGCATCCTGCAATGCCAATATGACAAAAACAGGAATAAGCAGAACCCGTATCAAGGTTATTGCAGTAGGGAGGTTAATATGTTTCATATTTATTCTCCTCGCTTGAGCGAATTGTCTGATACTACATGCCCAATTAAATCATATATTTCACTATCCGTAATCTGTACAGCATATATTTCTCCAAAAACAGCCGCCTGGCCTGCCGGAAGCTGAAAATAAACCACACCGTCCACCTCCGGCGCATGATATTGCGATCGTCCGGCAAACCATCCCGGCCCCCGCTCCTCAGCGGGTGACTCTGCCAAAACAGGTAGCGTTTGTCCAACAAAACGCTGCAGACGCTTTTCCGTTATCACAGCTGCCAGCTGCATAACCTGTGCCAAGCGTTCCTGCTTGATGTCCTCGTCTATTTGTCCCGGCATTTCCGCAGCCGGCGTATCTTCCTCCTGTGAATAGGCAAATGCACCCAGCCAGTCGAACTGCGCCTGCTGCAAAAAGTCCAGCAGCGTAGCAAAATCTTCCTCTGTCTCACCGGGAAAACCCACCATCACCGTACTGCGCAACGCAATATCCGGCATATAAGTACGAATACGCTGCAACGCAGTTAACAACTCCTGTCCGCTGGTATTGCGGTTCATAGCACGCAGAATGGGATCTGCGCCATGCTGCACCGGTACATCCAAATAGTGGCAGATATTGGGATGCGCAGCCATTACCTGCAACACGTTCTCTGGCAGGGTATCCGGATAAGCGTATAACAGACGGATCATGGCAAACGGCAACTCCGCGACAGCCAACAGCAAATCGGCCAGCCGGTTTCGTCCATACAAATCATAGCCATAACAGCTGGTATCCTGCGCAATCAGCACCACCTCTTTTATACCCGCCTCTAACAGGCGCTGCGCTTCTGCAACAATCTCTTCCAGTGGCCGGCTGACATAGGGCCCGCGCAGTTGGGGAATCAGGCAGTAGCTACACTGATTATCGCAGCCCTCCGCTATTTTAAGATAGGCCACCGCACCTGTTGTAAGTTTACGCAAAAGATAGCTATCCCCTGATGCAGAATGTGGACAGGAGGGCGCAATGCCCAATTTGCGGGCCAACAATGCACTGACACCGACATAATCGCGGCTACCGGAAACCGCATCCAACTCAGGCAGGGCTTCCAGCATATCCGCCGCATATTTTTCCGGCATACAGCCCACAGCAGCCAAAACGCGGCAACGGCCGCTCTCTTTATAAGCAGCCATATCCAGAATCGCGGCAATGCTTTCCTTTTTAGCAGCCTCAATAAAGCCGCAGGTATTGATAACAATGGCCTCCGCCTGTGCAGGCTCATCTACCATGACAAAGCCATCCCGCTCAAAGGCGCCAGCCATCACCTCGCTATCAACCAGATTTTTGGCACACCCCAGGGATAACAGATAAATCGTATGTTTCATAGTTCTCCTAACGAGCAAACATCTCTTCAACTTCAGCAGCGGATACCAGAATATCACGCGGTTTGCTGCCCTTAGGACCGCCAACCACACCACGGCTCTCCAGCATATCCATCAAACGCGCAGCACGTGGGTTGCCAATGGCCAGCTTGCGCTGGAGGAAAGATGTACTGGCCTGTCCAGTGCTGACAATCAGCATTGCCGCGTCATAAAGCAACTCATCTCCATCATTGCCACCGCCGTTGCCACCACTGCTATCGCCAATCGGCTCACCATGCACAGCAGCCTGCACCGCCGTCTCAGAAAAATGCGGCGAAGCCTGCTCAGCGCAATAAGCCACCAAGCGCTCTACATCCTTTTCCGAGATAAAAGTACCCTGCACACGAATCGGCTTATTCACACCAATCGGCGAGTAGAGCATATCCCCATTGCCCAGCAGCTTTTCTGCACCACCCGTATCAATCATGGTACGGCTATCTGTGGCGCTGGATACGGAAAAAGCAATACGGGAAGGAATGTTGGCCTTAATCAGACCGGTAATAACGTCAACCGATGGACGCTGGGTCGCTACGACCATGTGAATACCAGCGGCACGGGCCAACTGCGCCAGACGGCAAATGCTATCCTCAACATCATGGCGCGCCACCATCATCAGATCGGCAAGCTCATCGATAACAACGACAATATGAGGCAGCTTTTCGTCGGGATGCTGCGCATTGTAATCCTCAAATTTCTTTACGCCAGCGCCAGCAAACAGAGAATAACGTGTTTCCATCTCATTGACAACCCATTTCAGCGCATTGGCTGCCTTCTTGCTATCTGTTACCACCGGCGCAATCAAATGCGGCAGCGTGGCATACTGCGTCATCTCTACCTTTTTCGGGTCAATCAACAACAGCTTAACCTCATCCGGCGTTGCCTTATATAGAATGCTGCAAATAATAATATTTTCGCAGACGCTTTTACCACTGCCTGTAGTACCGGCAATCAGCAGATGCGGCATCTTTCCAAGATTGCCAATGATCGCCTCACCGCCAATGTTCTTGCCCAAAGCAAAGCTCAGCTTAGCGTCGCTCTTTTGGAATTCCTCGCTCTCTATCATTTCACGGAAAAATACCGTATCAATTTCTGAGCGAGCCACCTCAATACCAATGGCATTTTTCCCTGGGATAGGCGCTTCAATGCGGACGCCCTGTGCGGCTAGGGCCAAAGCAATATCATCCGTTAAGGAGGTAATACGAGATACCTTAACGCCGGGAGCAGGCTGCAACTCATAACGTGTAACCGCTGGCCCGGCTACCACCTGTGTGACCGTAGCCCGCACGCCGAAGCTCTCCAGCGTGCTCTCCAGCACGCCGATATTTTCTGTAATAGCCCGGTTCATACGCGGATTGCGCACATTGCGGCCAGGAGAAATCAAATCTACCGGAGGCAACACATAAGGTTTTTTTACCGGTTCTGAGGCAACAACCCCGGCAGCAGCAGGCGTCTCTCCATCCGGCTGTGTGCTGGCAGTCTCTAATCCCGGTGTAGAAGTTGGGGCCAGCGGCGTTTTCGGCTGTTCCATGGCATCCAGAACATCGGACCAATCGGTATCACATTTGTCAGCCTCTGCGTGAATGTCCGTCCCGCTAAGCGGGGCCTCTGCAGCATCCCCCATATCAAAACCAATAAAGGCAGGGCCGTCTTTCAGAGCAGGCTCTTCCGCAGCGGGCGGCGGTACTACTGTTGCTTCTCTCATACCCTCCGGCTCACTGATATCCGGAAGAAAATTCTTGGCAAAACGGGTCTTTTTAGGCGGAGCAGCAGTAGGAATCTCTTCTACAGTGGTGATGACAGGCGCGGGGTCATCATGATTATAAATCGGGATGTTACGCTCTAATGCACCAGCGCTATGCTCGGTCTCGGTAAGCCGGCTCTCCCTAGCTGACAAGCGCTTCTCCGAGCTGGTCGTCGGCCTTTCCTCCCGGTGAGAGCGG
>CALXSV010000030.1 GCA_944391235.1 uncultured Clostridia bacterium
AAGAAGGAGAGCTTTTGCTCGAATCGGGGAAGCAAAAGGAGCCAGCTTATAAGCTGGCTCCTTTTGCTTCCCCGATTCGAGCAAAAGCTCTCCTTCTTTATGATTGGGAAAAGCCTGAGAATTAGAACATACCAGGGGCAATCAGATACATCACCGCCATCAAAGCTACGCCAACAGCCGGCACCACAACTGTAGTTACAAAGATAGAAGGATAATCATCCTTAACCGTAGTCTCAGTCATGGCCGCAGCCAGGTTGATCGTGCCGGACCATGGTACCGTATCCAGCACGGAGCCTGTAAAGCAGGCAATGCGGTGCAGGGCGCTCATGGACATCCCCAGCGGCTCTACCACTGGACGCAGAATGGGCAGGGCCACAACCAGGGCCGTAGCATTGGCCGCCAGGATGCAGGACAGCGCACCGACCATAATGATGACCAAAAGGACCGGCGACATATTGATGCTGGTAATGCCATTGATCATGATACCATAGGTCGTGGTAGCGCTGAATACGGCGGAAAAGCCCTGGATACCGGCCATTGCAGCTGTGGTGGGCAAAGATTGACTAAAGCCGACATGGAAGATGGATTTAATGGATTCGTAACGGCTGGGTTCTTTGGGTAACCATGGCCAGAACATGCCCAGTCCAACTACGATACCCACCAGGATAGCGATTTCAATTGCCCAGTCCAATCCGGCAAACAAGGCTAAGGTAACAATCATGGGAACCAAAGAATATACGGCATTAGGCTTTCTGCCTTCCGGAACATCCGGTACAGAAGAGGGCAACGTAAAGCTTTCACCCTTGGCCTTGGATTTATTAATCATCCGGTTAAACAGAATCATCATCAAGACAATTTCTACAATCATACAAATAAATCCAGGAACCGCGGCAGCCATCGCTGTAGTACCCAATTCTTTAATGGCTACAACGTTTGGTACAACAGGCGCCCCAGGGCCGCAGTTGGCCAGCGTAATGCTGCCAAACATCATGTTGGCAACAGCAAATTTACGCGGGATGTTGACCTGCTCATACAAGGGTAGTAGAATGGGCCAAACGATGAACAGACACAGAACCGCGCCCAGACCACCATATGTAAGCAATAAGGACGACATAAATACAATAAAAATGATGACCATCTGTTTGGTGTTCTGACTGGAATTTTCACGGAACAGGAGTTTGACTAGTCCCTGTGCAATCGAGGTGGCAGCGCCAGTACGGGAATAAATTTGTGCGAAAATGGCACTGAACAAAACCTTGCCCAAATAACTGCTAAAGAAGCCAGCCACGCCAGGGAAGAAGTTGGTGACAATACCTGTGGTAAAGTCCAAGCCGCTGGTAACAATAACAACAATCGTAGCGGCCAGGGCTGCGTACATGACGTTCCAGCCCTTAAATACAATAAAGGCCAGTAAAAACAATGCAATCAATACGCCAATAATGCCAATAATCTCCATTACAATCCCTTCTTTCTTGTCTTGTTTGGCTTGATACAGGGTTGCAGACAGGTCGTACCAAAAGGCTTACGCGCGAATCGGCCTTTTGTGCATGCGCTGCCAAATAATAAGAAAAATAGATTAATAGAATATATGTTAACTTTATCAGATATTGTAAGTGAAAAAAACGTGAAAATCGACAAATCCTTTGCTGTTTTTTTGGTAAAAATCACAAAGCCGCTGGTCAATCAATTTGTCATATGCACAGTTCCCTGCTCAAAGCATTACATACCATACTACAATCGCAATAGCAGAAAGGAATAAGACATAAAAAAACACGGCTATGGATGGATACAGTAGCCGTGTTTTTATTATTGGACATAGGAGCCTGCTTTTTAATCCTGCGCATCACCACGCTTTTTTTTCCGAGCCTGCTCAATTATCTGCCGGATAGCTGAAGCATGTCGACCATTTTGCAGCTGTGGATAAGCTTTAATGAAATGTTCATGGAAGCGCGCTCGTTTAGAAACAAGCTCCTCTTTCTTACGCGCAAAGCGTTCCTGATCCTGCTGCCAGCGCTCGGAAAGATTGTGTATTTGCGGTGTGTCCATGGCATCCAAAACGCCATCCGCTAAACGTCCGCCAATGCCATCGGAAAGTCCACGGATTTTTGCTTCTATATCATCTAGGGCACGCAAACGTTTGGAAAATTTATGTAATTCAATAAACGTAAGCACTTCGTCGGTAAGAAAGATACACCATAATACAGCCAAAACAATATAGCCAGGCAGGTTGCACAAATGACGCACCAGCCATAAAATTGAAGGATGCACAATATAAAAGACCAGCAAACAGGCTAAGCCCCACATCAGAGAAAACTCTAGACAAATATAGCCTTTAAAATTAAAAGGCCGCTCCGAATAATCCCACCACTTATCATTAAACTTTTTTTCCAAAGCATAGCCGGTAATCAGCTCCAGAAGAGAGGTAAGAATGACCGCACCTACAAAGAGCAAATACGGATAATCCTCCAACGGTGTTAAACAAATTACCACCAACAAAACGCCAAAAGCATAAATGGGACAAACCGGGCCAAAGGCAACCCCGCGGTTTACAAAATGGCCTTTAGTGACCGCTGCATAGATTACTTCCATACACCAGCCTAGAAAAGCATAGATAAGAAACAACCATAATAATTCCGGTAGACTATACAACATACCAACGTCCTCCACTATTCCACAATTCCAGCAACCCGTTTTAAGCAGAAAGGTTGCGTACAGGGCAGACAGCATGCCTTCCTTAGCGGGTACGCAACAGCTCCACGCTGTAGCCTCCTGCCGATAGGCAAATGCAGCGTCCAGCCGACCGTTTTATCTGAAAACGAATAACCCTGGAATTTTGCATCCCCTGCCAAATATAGTGATATATATTCCTATTATCTGATAAAACTGCTATTTATGGTATAGACAACCAAGGCAAAATGTTCGAACATTCGACAACTAGCGCTTTTAACAAAAGATTTTTTCTATTGCACAGATGCCAGAACAGGCAAAACAGTCTTTTTATTGAAAAATGCGGCGAAAAATGGTATATTTAATCTATTAGGGATAAAGGGGGTATATCGTATGTCTACAACAACCAAGAGAGCATTGGCCAACTCCCTAAAAAAGTTGCTGTCGAAAAAAACCCTCGATAAAATAACGGTTAAAGAGATAACAGATGATTGTGGCGTTAATCGGCAGACATTTTACTATCATTTCCAGGATATTTATGATTTGATGGAATGGATATTCGAGGATGAGCTGAAAACTCTGGAGGAGGTAAAAGACGATGTAGACTGGAAAGAGTCCGTTCATCTGATCTTTTACAGCCTACTCAATAACCGGGCTTTCATTATTAACGCCTATAATTCTATCAGCAATCGCACACTGCGCCATTATCTGATTAAAACGGTTAAACCCCGGGTAAGCGCTACGGTAGAGGAACAGGCAGCAAATATAAGAATTCGGGATGAAGATAAACAGTTTATCATTGACCTTTATACCATAGCTTTAGTCGGCTTGGCCATGACCTGGATTGATGAAAATATGCCGGCAGACTATCTGGAAAAGCTAAACAAATTAACGCAGCTAATGGACGGCAACATTCGCTATGCACTGAAAAAATTTGCCATACCGAAAAATTGACAAGCAAGAAAGAAATCCTTGTCCTTAGCCAAAAGGGAGACTTTGTTTAAAAACCAAACAGAGCCTCCCTTTTGTATATATTCTTTTAAGTGGGAATATGTTTACAATAAAAACAACAAGTATGAGTTAAAGGAGGAAATGAAGGGAGGAAGCAAGCAAATGAGTATCAATGACAGTATAAAACGCTTTGGTACATTAAAGGCCTATGATTACTTAGACAAAGACCCGGATAAAAATATTCCCAAATTGCTGAACTGGGTAGAAAAACTGATGCCGGACAGCAAGTTTGATGAACAAATCCGTGCTTTCCAGAAGATTATTGCCAACCCGGATAACAACTGGTACCGCCTGCTGCGTAGTTTATGGATAGATATCGATGACGATGTACGCAAAACGCTTTTCCAAAATTTTGTCATCAATGCCAACTTTGACTGGGCCCCCCGGCATGATGCATATGAGGAAAAGTACAACTGCAATATACCCTGGGCCATTTTGCTTGACCCAACCTCGGCCTGCAATCTGCATTGTACCGGCTGCTGGGCAGCTGAGTATGGCAACAAGCTGAATATGGATTTTGACACGCTGGACGATATTATTGAGCAAGGCAAGGAAATGGGTGTGCGCATGTACATCTACTCTGGCGGCGAACCGCTGGTGCGTAAAAATGATATCATTGCTCTGTGCAATAAGCATGCGGATTGCCAGTTCTTAGCCTTTACCAACGGTACCTTAATTGACGAAGCCTTTGCCAATGAAATGCTGCGCGTAAAAAACTTTATACCGGCCATCAGCGTAGAAGGATTTACCCAAGCCACGGATTCGCGCCGGGGCCAGGGTACCTTTGCGAAGGTAGAAAAGGCTATGGATCTTCTGCGTGCCAAAAAGCTACCCTTTGGCGTATCCTGCTGCTATACAAGCCAGAATACCGAAGTTATCGGCAGCGAGGAATACTTTGACTGGATGATTGAAAAAGGCGCCAAGTTCTGCTGGTTCTTTACTTACATGCCGGTTGGTGTTGGCGCGCCAACGGATTTAATGGCCAGTGCGGAGCAACGAGAGTACATGTACAACAAAATCCGCAGCTATCGCAAAACGAAGCCGCTGTTTACCATGGATTTTTGGAATGATGGTGAATTTGTCGGCGGCTGCATCGCCGGCGGCAGGTGCTACCTGCATATTAATGCCAATGGCGATATTGAGCTATGCGCTTTTATCCACTATTCTGATTGCAATATCCATGAAAAAACACTCTTAGAAGCCCTGCGCTCTCCCCTGTTTATGGCCTACCGGGAAGGGCAGCCCTTTAACAACAACCACTTACGCCCATGCCCCCTTCTCGATAATCCAGGGGCTCTGGCGCAAATGGTGGACAAATCTGGCGCACATTCCACGGATTTGAAAAATGCAGAGGATGTACATACCCTAACAGAAAAATGCCGAGAAAAAGCTGAAGCCTGGGCGCCTACAGCAGATCGGTTGTGGAAGTGTAACCATGCCTGCGAAGCAACCTGTAAACAAACGGATAAATCATAAACATGGGGTCTCCAGCGGCTACCACCATTGTGCAAAAAGGAAACAGCGGCAAGAAGCGCCTGCCGCTGCATAAAGCCAGGCCAACGCAGCCTCCAATATTCTTTCAACGCTGGGATACGCTGCTTTCGACGGCTAATTTTTCAACAGCCATTATTAAGCCTCGCACTTCAACGCCTTTTTGCAGTAGCTGCCAAAGGGCTTATGGTGACGGTCTGTCTTCCAAAACGCAAATACAAGGCGGCCATCATAAAGTCTTTTTCCATTCATAGGTAAGTTTCTTTCATTTTGTCCAGGCTGCTGGAACCGGATGGAAGGAGACGGAGCGAGGCAGGTCACACCTAAATACCAGTGGTCAAAAGGGCAGCCACTCAGGAAAAACAAGCCCTAATATCTAAAGCGAGCCATAACTCACTTCCATGA
>CALXSV010000031.1 GCA_944391235.1 uncultured Clostridia bacterium
TAAGGCAAAGCCATGCCAGGTTTGCATATACAGCTGCTTTCTTTTTTTATAGCGGGCTTCCTTGCGACAGTTATCAATCCATAGCGCCGCGGTGGATAATTCGTAAATCATGCGTAGGGAGTCATAATTGCAGTGCTCTACCTGTGGCGGCAGGCTGTCTATGGCAGCCTGCCCGCGCGTTAGCCAGATTACTCGGTATGGGCAGTTGCGAGCCAACAGCTCGGCAACAATTGCTTTAGGATTATCGGAATAGCCGCGTCCGTAAAAGCTGCTTACCACAATTTTGCGCTTATGAACCGGCAGCAGGCGGCACAGCAGCCATGTCAGACGGCGCAGGATTCTGTTTAACAGACCTGTCATTTCTCCTCCTCCACCTTTTTTACTTCATCGGTTTTTAAACGGTCACGGTTGCGGTAAATTACAACAATCCGGTACAATAAAATGGCTGTTTCCGCTATGGAAACCAAGATGCCCAGCGTAACCATGTTCATATGCCCGGAAATATACAGGATAATCAAATTGACGATATGCAGCAGGGAGCCAAAGACAACGGAATAATTAGCATGCTGCGATAAACCCATGGCACTCAAGGTGGGGAACCCCAGCACATAGCTTGGCAGGATGACCACCACTACTGGCAGCATGGCGCGCAACACGGGCGCGGTCTCCGCATATTCCGGGCCAAAGAACCAAATGCACAACGGCCTGGCAAAGATAAATACCACAGCACAGCCCAGCGTAATGATGGGCGTCAGTATCAGTAGTACCTTTTTGACCAGCGAAAAGTCACGGTGCCGTGTCATATAGGGATAGAGACTATCCGAAATGGGCGACATGCCATTTTTAGCGGTGGTAATGATTTTATCTGCTGAGCTGTAATAGCCCGTGGCCATCCCGGCCGACAAAATGTCTATAATAACTGTATTGCTGGCTGTATAAGCGGTTGTGGCAATGCGGGACAGGAAAAAAGTGCTGGCTCGGCGCAGTACGTCTATGACATAGGAAGCACGACAGGCAGTAAAACGAATATGCAAGCGCCGATACAGGTGATAGTATACGCCCAGCAAGGCGCCAGCGCAGCCAATGATATTGAGGATCGGCACCCGGTAATAGTGGCTGGGCTGTTTGACCACCAGAAAAATCATTACCGTAAAAAACAGCTTAATTAAAACCGTACGAATGGTAATGGCACTCATCTGCTCAATGCCGCGGTATAGATAATCCGGTATCAGAGAGTTGAATATGGTGCCAATCAGATAGAGCATAAAAAAGCTGGTATCCTCCTGCCAGCTGGGAATGATTCGGCACAACAGCAGCAACAGTACAAGTGACAGCGCGGATAGGAGCAGCTTGCTGATGGTAACGGCGGTAAACACCCGGGATAAATACTGCTTGTCCTCACGGTGACGCGATACCTCTTCCGTAGCGGAAAGCAGGAAACCAAAGTCAATAAACAGTTGAAAATAAACCATAATGGCCGTTGCCACACCCAGCTTACCAAAAAACACCGGCGTTAAAACACGCGTCTCGTATGGCACGACAATCAGACTGAGAAAATAGGTGGAAAACTGTAAAATATACAGCATGACCGTATTTTTAAGCAGAATGCTCTTCTTTTCATCCTGAATGAAAGCAAGTTTTCTCACGGCTTTTGCCCCCGCTTGGCTGCACGCAGCTTGTCCTGCCACTTAAAAAGCAGGGCTGCTAATTTGTACTGCTTACGGCAGATCAGCCGGAATACCAGACGCTTTTTCGCGGACATGCGCGTGTAATAGGGATTGCTGCGAAAATCGGGAAAATGGGCAAGCGTATAAGCCATAAACTGTCCCAGAAGCTCACTGGTGGGATCTAAGCGCAATACACGCACCGAGGCTACCGCCAGTACATGGTCCACGGTCAGATAGCACAGCTCATTGCGGTAGCGCTCGTACAAGCCATGCTGTGCAAAATAGGACAGCACATCATCCAGGGCATCCATAATCTCTGCATTGCGAGCTAGATTGGCGCTTTGCATAATGGAGTTGGCACGCACCAGATAATAATAGTAAGCCTTGTCCAGGCAAACCACGGTTTTGGCCAGCGTATACAGCTTCAACGTAGTACGAATATCCTCATACCATACCCGGGCAGGAAAACGAATGCCGCTTTGCATAAACAAATCCCGTTTCCATAAACGGCAGCAGGCGGTAGGCGCTACCAGCAGCAGGGTAGGCTGTTCTTCCAGGCAGAAAACCTGATTTTTGGGTAAATCATCCAGCAGCGTCTCGCCTGGAACGCCGTCGCGGTTGATGACCATGCCAAAAAGGTATACATCGCTATGATAACGCGCAATTTGCTGGGCCAGATCCGCCAGTGTATGGGGGGCCACAAAGTCATCGCTGTCAACAAAAAACAGATATTCGCCGCTGGAGCGGGCAATTCCCGCGTTGCGGGCGTCACCCAGGCCGCCGTTTTCCTTATGCACAACCTGAATCCGTTGCGGATGCTGTTGCGCATAGGCATCACAGATAGCTCCGCTTTGTCCATCCGTAGAGCCATCGTCCACCAAAATGATCTCATAATCCGTGTAGTCCTGTGTCAGTAGGGACTCTATACAGGTGGGAAGCCATTGGGCAACATTATAGACTGGTATAATCACGCTGATTAAGGGCATGTATCCATCTCCAAACGCTTAAACATAAAAAACTTGGACAAGCCTAATAAGTATACCATAATATAGAATAATGGAAAAGCAAAATCATCTAATTTTTTGGTGAACAACTCTTTGTTATAATGTTTTGCTTTGCGTAGTGCAAATTCTCAAGCTATATGCTATAATTATTTTGTCACAGGCTGCAAAACGGCAGGAGGCTATATAATGGCATTGCAAATCGGGGATATTGTTGTTATAGAGATTAGTGGCGTTGCCAGCGATACCGGTGGGGTGGGCCGGGTAGACGGGCAGGCCGTATTTGTAGCTGGAGCTTTGCCTTCTGAGCTGTTGGAAGTGCAGATTACCCGAGTGAAAAAGCGCTTTGCAGAGGCAGAAATTGTACGTGTGCTTGCCCCCAGCCATGCGCGTATTCCTCCGCAGTGCCCTGTGTATGCGGAGTGTGGTGGCTGTAGCCTGCTGCATTGTGCTTATTTTATGCAGCTGGCGGTAAAGCGCCAGATCTGCAAGCAGAGCCTGCTGCGCATCAGTGGCGTAGATATGAAGGTTCCGGGGATTGTGCGTACAATCAAGCCCTTTCATTACCGCGACCGCGCCATTTTTCATGTGCATCAGGGAGATTTGGGACTGGAAATTGGCTTTTATAACCGTAAAACCCATCGTGTGTGCAGCTTTGATAGCTGCCTGCTGCTGAGGCAGCCTATACTGGAGTTGCTGTCTCAGCTAAAGCCTCTGCTCAATCGGCAGGCTACTGCTTTGACCGGTCTGCGGCATGTTATGATTCGCTGCTCCTCGGATGGGCAGCAGTTGCTGCTGGCCTTCCTTGTGGAGCAACCCTTGCCGGAGCTGCGCGCTGTGGCCTCCTGTTTATGTATGATGGAACCGCGTCTGACCGCGGTATGGCAGTGCAGCGGCCCGGCTGTGTACGGCGCTTACGGCTCGAATTGGCAGTTACTGGCCGGCACAGAGGCTTTTGAAGACAGCATAGGAAGGCTTCGCCTGCAAATTTCTCCTGCTTCCTTTTTGCAGGTTAATTCGCATATGACACCCTTCCTCTATCATATTGTGGAAGAATTTTCCCAGCTCAGCGGCAGAGAAACGGTAATTGATCTCTATAGCGGCGTTGGTGGTATTGCACTTTATCTGGCAGGACGGGCTGCGCAGATTATCGGTGTGGAAAGCTATTCGCCCGCAGTGGAGGCAGCTGTGCGCAATGCGCGCCTGAATCAGGTGACGAACTGCCGCTTTATCAGCGGACTTTCTGAGGAGGTCCTGCCCCGTTTGCTGGCGGATGGTTTGCGTGCGGATGTGATTGTTCTGGATCCGCCTCGTGCTGGCTGCGATATGCGCGTTTTGCAGGCAGCGGCAGCTGCTGCGCCACAGCGCATTGTGTATGTATCCTGCGATGTAGGCACTTTAACACGAGATATAAAACGTTTGCGCGAGTTTGGCTATGTTGTGGAGCGCTTGGAGCCGGTTGATATGTTCAGTCAGACTGCGCATATTGAATGTGTGTGTTTGTTAGCTGCTGTGGAACTCGCGGGGCAAACAGAGCATAGCATATAGAGCATATAGAATTAAGAGATAGGGGAAGCACTGTTTATCTTTGCAGCAAAACAATGTGCGAGACTGTGTTGCCGTAAAGAAAGCTGGAGGTGAAGCATATTAACTTGTTTTCCTTTATTGCCAGCGTTACGGCAACGTTTTTTTGCATGTTGATTTATCAGCGTGTTACGGTAAGTAAGAAAAACCGGCAAAATACCTGGGCTATTCTAGTTCTGGGTAGCTTGGCTTGGTGGAATATTTGCGACGCCTTTTTTTATGGTGCACCCAGCAAAGAGGCTGCCTGGTTCTGGCATCAGCTGGGCGCGGTAGGCTGGTGTGGCTTTATTGCTATAAGCGCCTACTATTTTCTGGTAATGACCGCACTGGAGCAAAAGATAAATACTTCTTTAAAAATCCTTTTTTGGTCTGTGCCAGTAGCTTTAACGCTCCGCTTTATGCTGTTACGCCCAACAGCTCTGGCGGAGGATCTGGTACTCAGTAGCAGTAATCTGGGTTGGACCTTCGTGCAGCATTATCAAAGCATATGGCCTTTTGTATTCATGGCTTATTTGTTTGTCTATCTGGGCGGCGCTTTGCTTTATCTGTATATATGGCAAAAACAGGATAAGAGTCCCTATATGCAGAGGCTATATAAGGACTTGGTGCGGTTAGATTGTATAGTAGTGACAATTGGCTTTGTGTTTATCTTTGTCCTTCCATATTTTACGCCGCTTTTGCCACCCATGGGCTGCATTGCCACGCTGATTTTTGGCGTATGGTATTGGGGCTGGCTGCGGAATTATGATTTTCTTTATGTGGATCTGGCTTTACCTCCTGCCTGTCTTTTGGAAAGCTGCATTGACGGCATGCTGGTTACGGATGAAGACTATCGGATTCTCTATGCAAATGAACAGTCCAAAGTAATGCTGGGTCAGGCGGTGGATGCATCGTATACGGATTATTTACTGGAGGAGAGCAGGGGGCTGTTGCTTGCCTTTGCCGCTTCTGCGCAGGAGAAGATTTCGCCGCTGCCCCTGGAGTTGAAAAACGGAAAACGGGTTATTTGCTCCATTAATAGAATTCAGGCTAAGAAACGCCGGGTTGCTGTATTGCTCCTGTGTATGCATGATGTTAGCCAACTTAAAGAGACACAGGAACGATTGGCTTATCTGGTACATTATGATGAATTGACCGGACTGCTTAACCGGCGGGGATTGGGCGAGGTAATGGAGGAATGGGCAAAGGATTTTGCTTGTGGTAAACAGGATTTTTCCCTGTTGTTTCTGGATTTGACCGACTTTAAACGCATTAATGATACCTTTGGTCACCATGCCGGAGACGCAGCTTTGGTCGCCACAGCACAGGCTTTGCGGAGCGTTGCTGGAGAAGGAGATGTGCTGAGCCGCTTTGCTGGCGACGAATTTGTCGTTCTGCATAAAGATGGAGAGGAAGACCAACTGTCCGAGTGCTTCCGTTCTGCTGTGCGTGCGATTGACAGCAGCAGCTTTGCGCCTGGATTTCAAATGAATATAGATATTGGCAGGAGCCGGTACTCTGAGGTCGGCAATCTCAATGCGCTGTTTCAAATAGCAGATATGCGGATGTATGCGCAGAAAAGACATGCGCCTGTGCCTGGCGAATCGCTTTTTGGCAGTCCATAGTCCCGGGCATGGGTCACCCACTAAGATATTCGCCAGGGAAATCCAATATCGCGTAAGAATACAGGAGTTCGGCATAGAAACAAAGAAAATAAAACTATAGCGTATTGCACTTGCTGCAATTATCATGGACACCCATCTGTGCAGTGCTTTTGAAAAGCCTACCACTGGTCAATTGAAGTTTCGAAACAAGGCGCAGAACAAGTAAGTCTATTATACTGGCCTCAACGATAAGGACACTTTGCGGTATACAGAATATGACAATATAGGATGCTTTGATGCTTGCCAATGAAATTTGCAGCAGCTATGTACCCTGTTTGCCTCTCCGTTTGTTTGAATATGATGGTAGAAACGGTTGCTGGAATTAGGAAGATAGGTGAATGAATTATGGGTGCGTTTGATAGAGTGGCGTCCGGCTTCGAGAGCCTGGATAAACTGTTAGATAATATCCGCCTAGGTGATAATGTTGTTTTGCAGGTGGGGAGTATAGACGATTTTCTGTTTGTTGTGCAACCGCTGATCAAGCAGGCGGTGGCGGATAAACGTAAAATCATTTACTTTCGCTTTGCTACCCATGCGCCTTTGCTGGACGAACAGGCAAGCCATATCTACCAGCTTGATACCGGCGATGGTTTTGAGCGTTTTACCATTTCTGTACGCCGTATTATTGAGCAGGAGGGCAGAGAGGCCTTTTATGTGTTCGACTGCTTATCGGAATTGCAGGTGGCCTGGGCTGCGGATTTAATGATGGGCAATTTCTTTTGCGTAACCTGCCCCTTTTTGTTCAGCATGGATACGGTGGCTTTGTTTCCGCTTATCAGGGGTGCGCACGCCTTTGATACGGTGGCACGTATTCGCGAAACCACACAGTTGTTTTTGGATATTTATTCTGACCAGGAGAACGTATATCTGCATCCCATAAAGGTATGGAACAGATATTCAGCTGCCATGTTTCTGCCGCATCGTGCAGCGAAAAGTGGCGGCGAGTTCACCAGCTTGCTGGATTCGGTTAGCATGTCCCGCTATTACCGTGTGGTTGAGCAGTATATGAGCAGTGAGGATCAGAATCTGGACAGCTGGGAGCGTTATTTTCAAAAATGCAGCCAGCAGAAGGACAGCGTCGAAAAAGAAGCAATTCAAGCCAATCTCTGTCGCATGATGATGACCAAGGATTACCGGATTCGCCAATTGTTTGCCCAGTATTTTGATATTAATGCTTATTTGCAGGTAAAAAGCCGTATGATTGGCTCTGGTAAAATTGGCGGTAAGGCCTGCGGTATGCTGCTGGCCAGAAGCATTGTGGAAAAAGAGCTGCCCAACCTTAGGCAGCGTATGGAGCCGCATGATTCCTATTATATTGGCGACCATGTT
>CALXSV010000032.1 GCA_944391235.1 uncultured Clostridia bacterium
GTAGGTTGAGGGTTCGATTCCTTCTGCCCCTGCCAAATTTATAGATCAACTTCGTAAAGAAGAAATATATAAAAGGCGGTGCATTGAATGTTTTCAACTTTTGCTACCGGTAGCGCTGGCAACATGAGCTGGACGATTATTTATATTGTGGCGATTGCTGCAATGTTCTATTTCATGTTGATTCGGCCATCCAAGAAGCAAAACAAGTCTCGAGCTGAAATGTTAAACGCGCTGTGCGTTGGCGATGAGATTTATACGACAGGTGGAATTTTAGGAACAGTTACTAGAATTAAAGAAAAAACTATTTGGCTACGTATTTCGGAAAAATGTGAAATCGAATTATTAAAAGATGCGATTGCTGGCGTTAATAAAAATAAGAAAAGCGCAGCAGAGAATTAAAGTAGAATCTGTAGCAGCAGGCTTTGAGCCTGCTGCTTTTTATTTACGGCTTTTGTGGTTTATTTGACATCTATAATAGAACTGCGGTATAATAACATAGTTTGGTATTATGGTATTCTGGAGGTAGGAAAAATGAAAAAATCAAGTGGGGCAAAGCTGTTGGCAGTTGTTCTTTTGGTCGCAATTGCCGTATTTGTATCCATAAAACCATTGCAAAACAACATAAATCTTGGTTTGGATTTGCAAGGTGGCGCACAGGTCGTTTTACAGGCAATTCCAGATGAGGGTGAAACCGTTAGCAATGAGGATATGCAAAAGCTAGTGTCCGTTCTTGATAAGCGTGTCAACGAGCTGGGTGTGAGCGAGCCGGTTATTCAGACCGAAGGCACGGACCGCATCATTGTTGAGTTGGCTGGTGTTGATGACCCGGAGCAAGCTATTGAGCTGATTGGTAAAACGGCGGAGTTGCAATTTGTTGCTCCAGATGGAACTGTAATACTGACCGGTGCAGATTTGAAAAATGCGTATGCACAGATTAACAATACAGCTTCGGAATACGAGAGAAATACCGTTGTTTTAGAGTTTACCGATGAAGCCTCCGAGATTTTTCACCAAGCTACGATTGATTATTATGGAAAGGTTATCTCCATCAGGCTGGATGATGAGGAAATTAGCGCGCCGACGGTAAACAACATCATTTCCGGCGGTACGGCAACGATTTCCGGCGGCTTTGCTACCTTCCAGGAAGCAGCTGATTTGGCCTCCCTGCTGCGCGGCGGCGCGCTTCCTGTGAAGCTGGATATCCTTTCCCAAAATACCGTTGGTCCTTCTCTTGGCGCGGATTCCCTGCAAAAGAGCCTGGTTGCTTCAGCCATTGGTTTTGCTATTCTCTTCCTGTTTATGATTCTTTATTACCGGGTGCCTGGTTTTTGGGCCTGTTTTTCTTTGGTTGTTTATGCGCTGTTGCTGCTGTGGATTCTCAATTTGATTCACGCAACCCTGACACTGACCTCTATTGCAGGTTTCATTCTCTCGGTTGGTGTAGCCGTAGATGCTAATATCATCATCTATGAGCGCATTCGAGAGGAAGTTTTTGTAGGAAAATCCTTGCGCGCCAGTATTGAGTCTGGATTTAAGCGTGCCTTTATGACCATCTTTGACAGCAATCTTACCACTTTGCTGGCTGCGATTGTGTTATATTTCTTTGGCAGCGGTACGATTAAGGGATTTGCGCTTACCTTAGCCATTGGTATTGTGGCCTCTATGTTTACCGCTATTACCTTTACCCGTTGTATGCTGCGCTGGAGTGCACAGGTGGACTTTTTGGCTAAGCCAAACCTCTATCTTACAGGTATCAACCATAAGGAATTTAAATTCGATTTTGTTGGCAAACGCAAGCTGTGGTATGGAATTGCCATCATCTTTATCGTGCCGGGGCTACTTGTTTCCGCCATTTCCGGCATGAATCTCGGTATTGATTTTACTGGCGGCTCCATTATTGAGGTGCAGTATGATTCTCCGGTAGAACTCAATATGGTGCGCGATACAGTGTCCAGTGCCGTGGGGCATACCCCTTCAGTAAATGAAGGCGCAGACAATACCTTTATCATTCGTACCGAGGAGCTGGAAGAAGCAGAAAGCATCGCGTTGATTGACCAACTGGAGGAGCTGGGCTCCTTAAACCTGCTGCGCAACAATCGTATTGGTCCGGTAGTTGGGCAGGAATTGATGGCCAATGCACGTTGGGCCATGCTGATCGCCGGCGTTCTAATGCTGATTTATATTTCTATTCGTTTCCGCTTTAATTATGCCATAACGGCGGTAGCGGCTTTGTTGCACGACGTACTGGTTGTATTTAGCATTTTCGCCATATTCCGCATAGAAATTGACAGCTCGTTTATTGCCGCTATTTTGACCATTATTGGTTATTCAATTAATAATACAATTGTGATTTTCGACCGCATCCGTGAAAATGAGGCGGGCCGGGGTAAACAAACCCGCTGGGAGCTGATTAACACCAGCATCAACCAAACCCTGACACGTACCATTATTACGACACTGGTTGTGCTGATACTGCTGTTCGCCCTGCTGCTATTTGGCGGTGAGACGACGAAGAACTTTATCCTCGCCCTGATCATTGGTATGTTTGCCGGTTTCTTCTCCTCGGTTTTCCTTGCCGGCAATCTTTTGGGCTGGTTAAGCTCGCGTTTGACAGCCAAATGGGGAGGAGATAGACCCAATTCCGCAGCAGTAAAAAAGAATATGACAAAGAAGAAAAAGGCAGAACTGGCAAATTAGACTTGCAATAGGTGTGGTATGGCAAAATGGCTTCTTAAACAAAGTTCGGCAAATATGGAGGAATTAACGCGTCAAACGGGGGGAGACCCCGTTTTGGCGCGTATCCTTGCTGTGCGCGGTTTTAAAACTGCAGAGGCCGTAGCCCATTTTATGCAGGAGGATAGCGCTGATTTGGCTTCTCCCTTGCTTTTTGCCGATATGCTCACTGCTGTGCAGATTGCTGCAGATGCCATAGAAGCACAATGCAAATGTGTGGTTTATGGCGATTATGATGCGGATGGTGTGATGAGCACGGTTATTCTTTTTAATACACTGCAATCTCTGGGTTGTGATGTGCATTATTACATACCCAACCGCGTAGCTGAAGGTTATGGTTTAAACAACCAGGCGGTCCATCAGTTGCAGGAGCAGGGCGTAGAGGTCATCTTTGCCTGTGACAATGGCATCTCTGCCTTTGCGCAGGTGGAGCTAGCCAACAGTCTGGGGATGACAGTGGTGATTTTGGATCACCATGCCGTAACCGTGGAGTATGCGGAAGATGGGAAGGTTTTCCAGAAACTGCCGCCCGCTGATGCGGTTGTGGACGCCAAACGGGTAGATTGTACCTATCCTTTCAAAAGCTATTGCGCTGCTGGGGTGTGTTATCGCTTTTCCCAGGCATTGTATGATTACCTGGAAATGGATTGGACACAGCTACAAAAGCAGCTACTGCCGTTTGCTGCCTTTGCAACGGTTTGCGATTTGGTAGAAATGCATGGTGAAAATCGTCTTCTAGTCAAGCGCGGGCTGGCTGCTATCCCTACCTGCGAAAATCCGGGAATCCGCGCCTTAATTGCCGCTACCGGATTGCAAGGCCGGGAAATCGGCGCTTATCATATTGGCTATATACTGGGGCCCTGTGTAAATGCTGCGGGGCGGCTGGAAACTGCAGATGTGGCGGTAGAGCTGTTCCTAACCACTAACCTGGACCGGGCCAACCAGCTGGCTAACCGGCTAGTGGATTTGAACAGGCAAAGGAGACAGCTTACAGAAAATGGTGCAAAAATCGCTGAGGCTACTATTGTTGCCCAAAATCTGGCGCAGGATAAAGTCATTGTTTTACATTGCACGCAGATTTCTGAGAGCGTGGCCGGTATTATAGCTGGCCGTGTTAAGGAAAAATACCATCGGCCAACGATTATTCTGGTCGGCGATGGTGATATGTTGCGTGGCTCCGGACGCTCTATTGAGGGCTACAACATACATGACGGCTTATCCGCCTGCCGGGATTTGCTACTGGAATTTGGCGGGCATCCCATGGCCGCAGGTCTGAGCATTTCTGCCGACAATGTTACGACTCTACGGGAGCGGCTGAATGCGCAATGCAGACTCACAGCAGAGGATATGCTTCCGGTTTACCGTATTGACTGTCCTTTGATTCCCGCTGCTGCGGATTTGCAGTTGGCCAAACGGTTGCTGCTTTTGGAGCCTTTTGGCAAGGACAATCCAGCCCCCTTGTTTGTAGCGACATCCTTGCGTCTGGTTAGGTTGGCCGTGCTGGGCAAGGAAAGGAATGTTATAAGATGGCAGTTTCAGCAGCCGGATGGTAGGTTTGGCGAGGCCATAGATTTTTCTGGACAACAGCAATTACAGATGGAGATTGCACAACACTTTGGCCTGACTGTTTGGCGGGATTTACTGGCTGGGAGCTGTAAACAAAATGTTTTACTTGATATGATTTATACAGTAAGCATCAATCATTTCAATGGTAGGGAAAGCGTGCAACTACAAGTAGTGTCTTTCCGTATTTCAAAATATTCAGGGGTGTAGTATGCTGTTTTGTATTCACACATTTGGCTGTCAGATGAATGAAAACGATTCCCGCCTCATGGCTGGCTTGCTCATTTCTGCCGGGCATAGGCAGGTGGATAATCTTGAGGAAGCGGATATTGCTATTATCAATACCTGCTGTGTGCGAGAAAGTGCGGAAAATCGTGCCCTCGGCTATATTGGTAGCTTGAAAAAATGGAAGCAGGAGAATCCGCATCGGATTGTTGTGGTTTGCGGCTGCATGATCCAGAAAGACGGCAATAGCGAACTGCTGCGTAAGAGCTACCGGCATGTGGGCATAATCATTGGCACCTTTGCCGCTGCTTTGCTGCCTCGCTATATTGAAAGCTATGCGGCTACCGGTGAGCGCATTATTGATGTAGAGGAGCGCTACGATTTACCGGAATTATGCCGTGGAGAGGAATTGCCGGTTACAGTGGAGAATGGCTACCGGGCTCAAATCAACATCAATTATGGCTGCAATAACTTTTGTACTTACTGCATTGTTCCCTATGTACGGGGTCGTGAGCGCAGCAGAAAGCCGCAGGAAATTTTGGCTGAGATTGAGCAGCTGGCTGCCATTGGGGTCAAGGAAATCCAGTTGCTAGGGCAGAATGTAAATTCCTATGGTAAAGATTTAGCAGATGGCAGCAATTTCGCTAGCCTGCTCACTTCGGTGAATGATATAGCGGGTATTGCCCGCATCCGCTATATGACCTCGCATCCTCGTGATTTTAGCCGCGATCTGGTGGAGACAATTGCTGGGTTGGATAAGGTGTGCCATCATTTTCACCTGCCTTTACAGTCTGGCTGTAACCGTATCTTGCAGCAGATGAACCGTGCTTATCGTACAGAGGAGTACAGCGAACATTTGCGCAACATTCGCGCCTTTTTGCCGGATGCAACCATTACTACAGATATAATCGTGGGCTTTCCTGGTGAAACGGAGCAGGATTTTGTTGAGACTCTGCACTATATGCAGGAGGCGCGCTTTGATGCGGCTTATACTTTTTTATACTCTCGCCGCAGTGGAACGCCGGCCGCACAAATGGCGGAGCAGGTGGATGAGTCGGTAAAACGGCAGCGTTTGCAGCGTCTAATGGATGTGCAAAATGAGATAAGCCGCAGTATAAATGAGCGGCTGGTTGGCAGTTGTATGCCGGTAATGCTGGATGGTGCCAGTAAAAACAATCCGCATATGCTTAGTGGACGTACAGATGGTAATAAAATTGTTGTTTTCCCAGCGCCCACGACTGCCTGGCAGGCTGGTCAAATTTTTCCCGTACAAATAACAGAAGCGCAGACCTGGAATCTAAAGGGTAAAATCCTGGAATAAAAAGAGAGCACCTATTCTTTCGCCGCGTAGTAATTAATAAGAAAGTAATTGTATCTTGCAGGACAGCATGGCAAATTGTTATGCTGTCCTGCTTTTCTTTGCCGTTGAATGGTCCGCTTATCCTTGTTCTATTGCCGTTCCTCGATAAATTTCCAAACAATTGTCGTTTTTTGTCGGCGGTGGCTGTTGGACTTGTCCGGCTCATAGACGATAATCTTCTTCTGCAATCTTTTGATTGCAAGGTTAACCCGCTGTTTTTTTAGACTTCCATTATTTCCATTGTCATTGCGGGTACAATTAGTATTCTTTTATCGCTTATAAAATCCAGCGACATATCAAGCGGCCGCCACCCAACGGACTTCTCTTCGTTGCTGTTCGGAAAAAAATGGATCTACCGAAATATGATAGGATTACAAGTCATAGAACGTCTGTAGGCTCGATTGTTGCTCCTTGTTCTCAATATTTGCAAGGTAGCTTGGAGAGATATATAATTCATCGTTTACCTTTTTCCAGCTCTTTCCCTCTTCCTTTCTCCCGGCTTCTATGGCTGCCCCGAAAACCTTAAAATCGTATAATGGTGTGGGTCACCTCTTCCTTACTATCCCTCTATTCCATTTTACAGTTTAGCTTTCTGTTTGGATATGCTTACACAATTCCTGCTATTGACTTAAATAATTCAGCATATCCGCTAAAAAGCAATGTAAAAGAGTGGAAGCAGAATAAAAATATTTCTGTTTTAGTGTATTTTATCTATCAACATAAACCTGTACTTCATAATTCCATTGCAAAATACCTGATACAACAATGAGTTGTACCGTAAATGTCGGATCTACGCCATATTTTGTTTGGGCTATGTGTATTAACTCGCGCAACATTTGTTCTCTATTTTCTTCCGTGCAGTTAGCGCATAGGTATTTTCCTTTTGGCAATACCTTTAATCCGTCTATATTCACATAACGAATACAGACGGCAAAGAGCCTTGCTATTCCGTTTTCTGTGTATATACCAGCTAAATCCTCAAAGGAAAATTGATCTTTTAAGGCAGGCGTAACTTTATCGTAAAAATGACTGAGATAATTCCAAAGATTATCAAGCGTTGGCATTTCCAAGGTATCGGACAGCAAAATAACACGTTCTGGGTACTCTTTGAGAATAGTACCCTTGAACTTTTGTTGTCCCCGCAATTTTCTTTCATAGTCCGCTTTTGCTAACTCAATTTTTGATTTACTGTATTGTAATGCTGCAATTTTTTCATCGGCCTTTTTTTCTGCTTGCACTAAAAATTCGATAATTTTTTCGAGATCGTCATATTCTAAAACCTTTTTTATCTCCTGTAAAGATAAGTCCATAAGTTGTAAAGCACGCACCGTATTCAGGCGAACAATGTCTTGCTCGGTATAATAGCGATAATTGGTCCATTCGTCTTTTTTGCTTGGCTTCACCAATCCAATGCGGTCATAATGCCGCAGGGCTTCACTCGTTGTATGGACCGCCTTTGCCGCTTCTCCAACTGAAAAATATTTCTTCATTTCCTTTTTCTCCTGTTGACCTTTGTGTAACACAAAGGTTTATAATTCATTTTAGCACGGGATATGGCGAAAGACAATAGATATATCAATGCTATTTAGGAGGAATGGCGTATGATAGAACTCAAGCAAGTAACAAAGCAGTACGGGCAAGCGGCCGTACTAAAAAACATTACTTTGTCAATTGACGAACCGGGGATTTATTGTTTGCTTGGCAGAAATGGCGCAGGTAAAACAACGCTTCTCAAATCCATTGCCGGATACCAGAATATTACCGACGGCACGATTAAAGTTGACGGTAAGACAATTACAACATCTACTTTGGATACAGGCGTTAGCTATATCGAAAACTTTGCAAAGCATTTTAATCTTCCGGTGCGGAAGCTGCTGCGGATCGCTTCCGAAGTAAACCCCAACTATGATTATGATTTTGCTTCGGAAATGATGGAGCGTTTTGAGTTGGACGGAAAAAAGAGGTTTAATCATCTTTCTCTTGGCATGAAAACGATGGTTTCAACGATTATCTGTTTGGCAAGTAATAAAGAGGTTATTCTTTTAGACGAACCTGTCCTAGGCTTCGACGCGATTATGCGCGTGGAGTTTTATGATATGCTGATGGAGAGTTTTCAGAAGCACCCACGAATTATTATCGTATCCACCCACATTATTGAAGAAATCGCAAAGACAATTCACAAGCTGATCATTATTGATAAAGGAAGCATCCGCTTCTTTGATACATTACAATCCGTTGAAACAAAAGCATTTTGTATCAGCGGACTTCAAAAAGACGTGGAGGTTGCCACCCACAATCTGAACATCATCGGTCAAGATACGGTTGGTGGTCTTGTAACAAGCTATATCTTTGATAACCCACCGGAACAAACGGCTTCATTAGAGATTCACCCGTTGTCTTTGCAGGATTTCTTTATTCAAATGGTGGGACATAAGGGAGGTGTAAAAAGATGACCGCTATTTTTGCGATTGTAAAACGATTGCTTGCAAGCAATAAGATCAGTTTTATTCTTACGGCTCTTGTAGTGCTTTGCGCTACATCTTCCGGCGATGTTGTTTTAAGCAACGGCAATTACACTTGGCTGCTTGCTGTTTTAACCCCATTCTTTTTTGTGTTTTATGATTTCACAAAGCTCATACATTTGGGAGCGAGTAAAAAAGATTACTTTTTCGGTTGTCTAATCAGCTATGGTTTCTTGGCGTTGTGCATTTCCCTTGTCAACATGGTCATACATCTATTGATTGACCCTATATATCCCGCGCAAACCGTGATCAATTTGATGGACGTGTGTAAATGGACGGAAAACGGGATTATCGTTGCCGGATTACAGCAAATGTGCTTTTTAGTGCTTGTTATGGTTTTTCTTCATGTGCTGTTATCCATGCAGGCACATTGGTATGGGTGGCTGACGGACGCAGTATTGGTTGCAATTATTTGTATTTTTACGCCGATTGCGCCATTACGGGCTATCTTGGCCGGTTTTTTTCAGATTATCATGTTTAACACCAATGCACTCTTGCACATTTGTGTTTGTCTGTTACTAAGTGCCGCATTATCTCTCGGAGGGCTTGTGGTCTTAAAAGGAAAAACTTTATAGATATGAGGGATAGATATGATTCGGATAAAAGCAGTTGACGCACAAAATATATTGGACGTGTGTAAATTGACAACAAATCAGGATGGCATTGGTACGATAATGGAGGGACATTCTTGCTGCAACGCAATTTCCATAGCGCAAGCAAAATATAATTCAGAAATGCACCCGAATGCAATTTATAACAACAATGTGCTAATTGGCTTTTTTATGTATAAACGCACAGAAAATCGAGCTGAAACGGCAACTATCTGCAGCTTTATGTTAGATAATAGATTTCACCATAAAGGACTTGAGGAAAAAGCCTTAGAGCATATCTTGCGAGGTCTAAGAATTCAAGGCGTTAAAAAAGTAGTCTTAATAATCGATAAGGCAAATGAAAGTGCGAAGAGTCTATATCTATCTTTCGGTTTTCATTTAACTGGGGAGATTGATCAAACTGAATGCCATTATGAGTTAGAGTTGTAAATCTAATCTACTAAATATGGAGGAATTAAAATGAAAAAAATAATTTCACTTGCAGTGTGTCTTGTTTTGGGCACTTTTGTTTTGGCGGGTTGCTCTGACAACAACGATCCGTTTACGCAAAAGGAATATACAGTCGACGCAACACAAATTGAGGAAATAAGTATTGATGTACGCGATAGACAAATTGAAGTATCCATATCAGAGGACGATCAAATCCACATTGTCTATTTTGAAAATAGCAAAGAAACTTATGATATTATGGTTTCAGACGAAAAGGTATTAACGATGACAAGCGCAAGCAATAAAGAGTGGACCGATTATATTGGAGGAAAGCCTTCTGCCGAAAATCGGAAAATATCGTTGCAGATACCAGATGCACTTTTAGACACGCTTACACTGTCTACAACAAACGAAGATATATCACTTCCAGCACTGGTTATCACAGGAAGTATAAGCATTTCCTCTAACGGAGGAAATATTACCTTTGAAAACTTAGATGTAGGAAAAGCCCTATACCTAACTGTTAAAAACGGGGATATTGGGGGAACGGTTATAGGAAGTTATGACGATTTTGCCATTCAATCAGAAATTAAAAGAGGCGAGAGTAATTTGCCGGACAATAAAGATGGCGGCGAAAAAACGCTGAATGTATCGTGCAATAACGGCGATGTCAATATTGAGTTTGTAAACGAATAAATTCAATTCTGAAAACCGTTGTTTGGCGGTTTTAGCGCACTTATAAACGGCGGTTGCGAAAAATTGATTTCTACCGCCGTTTTCCTTTTCAAAAATCGGATTACAGGGGTATATTGATGTCGCTCTTTTTTAAGGATGCGGTGGTATCGGGAAGCTACTTTCTACAATTCGCATAACGCTTTACTGTAGCGAGCCAGAAAAAGCCCTCAGGGAAAAACTTTACGCTTCGCGTCCCTGACGGCTTTCCCGTCTCGGCTATTAGGCACCCAAGATGGCACAAAGCGGCATTAGAAAAAGCGGACAGGAAGTTATTAACTTCCTGTCCGCTTTTCATCGCATCATGTTTGCCGGCCGTTAAATTCGTTTGTTTTTAATACTTGCTTATCTGTGTTTATCTGAGAGGATAGATACTTTTTACTATGCAGTTTCAATCGCGGCGTCTGCTTCCAATTTCAGCAATTTAACAGCATCTTCACGCATCTTGTATTTGAGAATTTTACCAGCCGCATTCATGGGGAATTCCGTCATGAACTGTACATAGCGAGGAACCTTGTGCTTTGCCATATTGGCGGCAACATAATCCTTGATGTCCTGCTCGCTCATGCTCTGACCTTCCTTGAGAATGACACAAGCCATAATCTCTTCCCCGTATTGCGCAGAGGGAACGCCAATTACTTGCACATCCTTGACCTGCGGATGCGTATAGATAAACTCCTCAATCTCTTTTGGATAGATGTTTTCACCACCGCGGATGATCATATCCTTGAGTCGCCCGGTAATGCGGAAATTGCCCTCGGGCGTCCGGCAGGCCAAATCTCCGGTGTGCAACCAGCCATCCTTATCGATGGCAGCGGCAGTGGCATTGGGCATTTTGTAATAGCCCTTCATAATATTATAACCGCGCGCTACAAATTCTCCATCCATGCCGTCTGGCAGATCCTCGCCGGTTTCCGGATCGACAATCTTACATTCAATTTGTGGCAGGGGCCGGCCTACCGTTGCAACGCGCACATCAATTGGGTCATTGGTACTGCTCATCGTGCAACCTGGCGAAGCCTCGGTTTGTCCATACACAATGGTAATTTCACTCATATGCATTTTTTCCAGAACATCACGCATGACTGAGATGGGGCAGGGACTGCCGGCCATGATGCCGGTGCGCATGTAAGTGAAGTCATCGCTGTTAAAATCTTCATGCTCCAACATGGCGATAAACATGGTAGGCACACCGTGGAAACAGGTAATGCGCTCTTGTTTGATACAGGCCAATGCGGGCTTGGGTGAGAAATAGGGGAGTGGAGAGAGGGTAACACTATGCGTCATAGCAGCCGTCATGGCCAGCACCATGCCAAAGCAGTGGAACATGGGCACCTGAATCATCATGCGGTCTGCGGTGGAAAGATCCATCCTGTCGCCAATGCATTTGCCGTTATTGACAATGTTGCGGTGGGTCAGCATAACGCCCTTGGGAAAGCCCGTTGTGCCAGAGGTATATTGCATATTGCATACATCATCCGGATGTACGCGCGCAGCGCGGCGATTGACTTCCTCCAATGGAACCCTGCTGGAAAATTCCAGCGCGTCATCCCAGGTCAGGCAGCCCTTTTGCCGGGAATTGATGGTAATGATGTGCCGCAAAAAGGGCAGGCGCTTGCAGTGCAGGGCTTTATTGGCATCAGCTTCTGCCAGTTCCGGACACAGCGTTTGCATAATCTCCACATAGTTGGAATCTCGGTAGCCGTCCACCATAATCAGTGTATGGGTATCTGACTGACGAAGCAGATATTCTGCTTCCGCAATCTTGTAGGCCGTGTTCATGGTAACCAGAACCGCACCCAATTTGACTGTGGCCCAAAAGGCAATATACCATTGCGGCACATTGGTTGCCCACATAGCAACATGGTCGCCCGCTTTTACCCCTAAGGCAATAAGCGCACGGGCAAACTCATTGACATCATCCCGAAATTCCTCATAGGTACGGGTATAATCTAGCGTAGTGAAGCGAAAAGCCAACTGATCGGGGAATTCCTTTACACAGCGGTCCAGTACCTGTGCGAAGGTACAGTCAATTAACTCGTCCTTGGGCCAGATATGGTACCCGGTTTTGCTTCTATTCTGATACAGGCTGCTTACCTTTCTGACCTGAGGACCAAAACGCTCCATGAAATTTACATAGTGCGGGAAAACAATTTGCTCGTCATGTAAAAAGGTATTGTTGATTTTGGGCCAGACCAGCGAGAAGTAGCCTTTGTAGTCAATGGAGCGCAAGGCACCAAAAATCTCGGTAAAGGGTACGTCGCCGTCTCCGGTCAGACAATATGCAACCGTTTTGTTTTCTACCTTGGAGTCGCGCATATGCACATGCTTTACATAGGCGCCCAGATTTTGAATGGTCTGCTCCGGGGTTTCCTTGGCAAAACGGAAGGGATGATGCACATCCCACAGCGCAGCCAGATTGTCGCTGGCAAAGTGGTTAAGAAGGTCGCGGAGGCGGGCCGTATTGGCATAAATGCCGCATGTTTCCATGAGCAGAACGACATTTTCCTTTTCTGCCAGCGGCAAAACGTTAGCGACAGCCTCGCGGATAACGTTCTCATCGCCTTCAGCTGTAATATCGGAAATCAGATGCACATAGGGAATGTTTAATAAGCCAGCCAGTTGAATACACTCTTCTACACGTTGCAGCATACCTGCATCAGCTGTATCCAGCACAATATCCGCAGATAGGCAAGGAATTTCTAAATTCAACTCATTCATTTTGCGGTAAAAATGCTGGCGATGCTCGGCTGCTCTGGCGCTGTACAGCATTTGCGTTATCTCGTGCTCAGAATAAGCATATTCCACGCCATTAAATTTCATATCTGCAGCAATATCTCTATGTGCATTCCAGGAAATATCTTCCCATCCATGTGTAGAAAATGATAATTTCATATCGCCTTTTCCTCATTGACAATTTTATTTACTGCATTCAGGTAGGCGCGTACGCTGGCGCCAATAATATCTGTGGAAATACCGCGGCCAGAATACAGCTTACCGTTGTTCCTCAACTTTACCAACGCGTCGCCCATGGCTTCACGCCCCTCTGTCACCGCCTGAATCTGAAAATCTTCCAACTCAAAATGTACGCCCAGAACCTGCTCAATAGCCAGAAAAGCTGCATCAATAGGGCCGTCGCCGTAGGAAACGCTTTGCAGGGTTTCTCCCTGTTTATCCAGTCGGACAAAGGCGGTGGCGCTGATGGAGCTGCCGCTGTTGATCACATAGTTAATCAGCTGATAGGTAGGCGCTACCTGGTGTGCGGTTTCCGCAACCATGGCTTCCAAATCGCGATCCTCTACCACCTTTTTCTTAGCAACAATACGGCAGAAGTGTGAATAAACCCTTTCCATATCTGTATCAGACAAATCGTAGCCCAGCGATTCAATGCGGCGACGTACGCTGAGTAGATCCGCCTCAGCAGTCAAGGATTCCTTTTTGATATTATCCTCTGTCTCCGCAGTACCCAGTACATGGCCAAAAACAGTACGGCTGGTCCGGTTCATACCTATGATGGCTTCCATCTGCTTGCATGTTCTCTGCATGGTAGTATGATTGACGTTAAAGCCTAACTCCAGCGTATCCTCACGCGTTTTCAGCATACGTACGAACTGCTCCATGGACAGGTTCGCGCCAAGGCCGTTAAAGGTAGTTTTAATCTGCGTAACACCCGCTTCTGCAACGGCCAGTGCGGCTGAGGCGGCCAGACCTAGCTCATCCTTAAAGTGTACGCCCAGCGTAATGTCATGGAGTCCCGCAATATTCTCTTTGGCCCATTCAATTAACTCCACCGCCTCTTCCGGCAGCAGCTGTCCGGTAGAATCGCATAGCGTAACGGTTTTTACGCCAGCTTGGATTGCGGTAGAAATAACCTGCATTAGGTAGTTACGCTCGCTACGGCTCGCATCTTCCGCAGTGATTTCTACATCCGCACACAAAGCAGTACATTTTGCCGCAATATCAGCCACGCGTTTTAGCAGCTTATCGGCTTTGAGCTGGTAGGTATATTCCATTTGTACGGTAGAGGTGGGTACAATGATATTGAGCCGTGGTTTCTGCGCGCAACTAAGCATTTCCCAGCTCCGCTCAATCGTTGCCTCGCTCAGTGGAACAGGCACGCTAATAATGCTGTTGTTGATGGTTCCGGCAATGGTTTTAACCAGTACGGAATCTGCATGCATATCGCCAACAAAACCAGTTTCAATTACATCCACATTTAGCTTTTCCAGTAATTTAGCCAGCTCCAGCTTTTCCCTGAAAGATAATCCAGTGGCATTGATTTGCTCGCTCTCGCGCAATGTAATATCAGAAAAAATTATTTTATTTTTCACAGGTAAACCTCCTTAGAGGGTAAATTAGTCATAGTATTGTGATGAAGTGCTGCGGGTGCTTATTCCTGTATCTCAGGGCAAAGGACAGCATGGATAAAACAATAGGATTTAATAAGCGTGATAGGCCTTCCAGTTGATGTCAAACAAATCCGCTTTGCGTCCGGTAAACACCTTGTTTTGTAGTACGTATTTGATAGATTCTTCCTCAACCAGGTGAAGTGTACGATTGATGGCGCCCAACATAACAATGTTTGCTGATCTGGCGTTGCCTAACTCAGCTGCAATGTCATTGGCCGCTACATTGACCACCTGAATGTCGCTGCGGGTCGGCTTAAGATCAATGAGGGAAGCATTGACAAAAAGAACGCCGCCTGGCTTGAGCATGGACTCATATTTGGTGAGGGACGGCGGATTCATCACGGTGAGAATATCCGCCTCGTAAATCATGGGGCAGGCTACCTGCTTGTCGGAGACGATAACCGTGCAGTTTGCCGTACCGCCGCGCATTTCCGGACCATAGGAGGGGAGGAATGTAACTTCTTTGTCTTCTTTCATTGCTGCATAGGTAATAATCTGACCAATCATCAATACGCCCTGACCGCCATAACCGGCAGCAAATAACTTGTGTGTTGCCATGAATGCTTATGCCTCCTCTTCCTGTACGTTTTGCGCGGTGATATCCTTTTTCACACCCAGCGGGTAATAAGGAATCATCTTTTCCTTAATCCAGCCCAGAGCTTCAACAGGGGATAGCCCCCAGTTGGTGGGGCAGGAGGAAATAAATTCAATCATCGTGAAGCCAACGCCCATTTTTTGAACGGCAAAGGCTTTTTGTACCGCGCGTTTGGCCTGGCGGATATGGGCCGGGCTATCCAGCGCAACTCTTTCCACATAAGCGGCACCGTCTACCGCTGCAATCAGCTCTGCCACACGAATGGGCATGCCGTTGGCTTCGACTGTGCGCCCATCCTGTGAGGTGGTAGAGCGCTGGCCAATCAGTGTGGTCGGTGCCATCTGGCCGCCAGTCATGCCATAAATACCATTGTTGATGAAGAAGGTGGTAAAACGCTCTCCGCGCGAGGCGGCATGGATAATTTCACCCATACCAATAGAGGCCAGGTCGCCATCGCCTTGATAGGTGAATACCGGCTTATCCGGATGTACACGGCGAATGCCAGAAGCAACCGCCGGTGCACGGCCATGCGCTGCCTCACACATATCAACATGCATGAATTTATGCGCCTGCACGCTGCAACCAATAGGACAAACGCCAATGGCATTTCCCAATTCGCCGTTTTCTATCAGGGTTTCTACAATCAAACGATGTGCAATGCCGTGGGTGCAGCCTGGGCAATAGGATGTCTCCACGCGCTCCATACCTTCGGAATATGTAAATACAGGTTTCATTATTTCAGTCCCTCCAGAATCTTTTTCGCTCTTTCCACAACCTCTGGCGTGGTTGGTACAACGCCGCCAGTGCGGTAGATTAATTCAACCGGTAAACGTCCTTCCACACCAAGGCGGACGTCTTCTATCATCTGGCCTTTGGATAATTCTGTAGAAATTACAACTTTGGTGCTATTAAAATCCAGTTCATCGAAAGCGGCATAAGGATAAGGCCACAGGGTTTTCGGGCGAATTAGTCCGGCTTTAATGCCCTCTTCAGCCAGCATTTCAATGGCTTCGCGCACCAGACGAGACATAAGGCCAAACGCAACAAAAACGATTTCCGCGCCTTCCAGTCCTTCGGCTGCGTAAGCGGGCAGCTCTTTTTCCATAGCATCATATTTGGTAAAGATTTTTTCTACCTGAATTTCCAGATCCGTGGGCTGCATATGCAAAGCGCGAATCAGGGAGCGCTGGCCGTTTTTATGATCAAAGCCGGATAGTGCCCAGGGTTTAGCCTGCGGAATTTCTTCAGAAGTGAGAAGTTTCCGCGGCTCCGGTAAAACAACCGGTTCCATCATCTGGCCCATCATGCCATCGGTAAGCAGCATCATGGGGTTGCGCCATTTGTTTGCCAGATAGGTTGCTTCATATATCATGTCAATGGCTTCCTGAATGGTAGAAGGGGCAAAAACCGGGATTTTATAATCGCCGTTGCCACCGCCGCGCGTAGCCTGAATATAATCGGCCTGTCCGGGCTGGATACCGCCAATACCAGGGCCGCAGCGGGAGACATTCAGTACTACAACGGGTACCTCAGCACAGCACATAAAACTAAGGCCTTCCTGCATCAGGGCAATGCCCGGGGCTGAGGAGGAAATAAAGGCGTTGCCGCCAGCCGCTGCCGCACCATATGCCATGTTGATGGCTGCCAGCTCACTTTCTGCCTGGATAAAGCAGCCGCCGCGTTTTGGCAATTCACGGGAAAGGTATTCGGGAATTTCACTTTGTGGGGTGATGGGATAGCCAAAGTAGAAGTTGCAGCCAGAGAGGATAGCCGCCTCGCCAAAAGCCTCATTGCCTTTCATCAATACTTTTTCACTCATTCTTTGTCGCCCTCCTCTAGTTGGAAAATTTCAATTGCGCCATCCGGGCAGATTAGCGCACAGTTGATGCAGCCGATGCAGGCGTCCATATTTTCAATGGTTACGGAAGCATAGCCTTTGTGATTCAAATGCGTATCCATCTTAAGCAGATGTCTGCTGCAGACGGAGGTGCAAAGCTCGCAGCCTTTGCATCTGTCTTTGATCAGTTCAACTCGGAATTTCTTTGTCATACGATGACTCCCTCCACTTGTAAAAAGTAAATTATCTAAAAAGCTAAACTTTTATCATCCGTTTTGTGTATTTATTTATCTAACCAGGTGGGCCGCATGTATAAACCCAGCGGTAGCAGCGTTGAGCCGCTTTCCAACAGGGGAGTAAGCTGTTTTTTCTGTACCAGCTCTTCTGGGTAGCAGTCGGCCCACAGCTTTTTATTACAGGCTTGAGCTACCTGTTGCACAAAGGCATGCCCCTGGATAACGGTTTGCGCAGTTGTCTCACGCAATAAATGGCTGTTATTGATTAAGGCATCCAGTGTTTTGCCTATGCTTTGCTCAATCGCAGCAATATGCTGTACAGCGCCTTCCACGGTTCGGGTATCCGGCCGGTTGGCATTGACAACGCCCAACAGCAGCGCATCCTCTGTGGTAAAATATTTGCCAAATTGATTCATAATCATAGCGCCTACGTCATTGCCGCCAAAATCAACAATGGAAAGGCAGTTCTTGTCTTCCAAGGGAACGCGGGCATTGGCGCCCAAGGCAGGCAGCTCAGCTGTAATCTCAGTATTGTAAACGCTGCCGTATACCTCAATTCCGGCCTTTTTGAGCATATCGCGCTGCTCTCTGGAGCGAAAATAGGGATTGACAATATCCAAATCAATTAACGCACACTTCTGATAAGGCTGCGTCTGCCGTGCTGTCAGCATGGCTAGCGAAACGGCAATTTCTGTTTTTCCGCTGCCATAATGTCCAAATATGGCAATAATCCGTTTGCTGAGCAATGTAGATATGGATGGAAATAGATTTGTCATGGTTTACCTCTTCTATTTTGAAATAATAAAAAGTCCTGCTCGCTAAGAACAGGACTTGGTAAGTCGAATTTAATCCACCCGTGCAATACTAACTTTTATTCTTAGCGGTTTGATATGCAGTTGATTTGCCCATAAGTATCAGCAGGCCAATAATAAGCATGCCAAGCAGCGCGGTAAGTCCTACTACCGCGCTAATAAGGTCGAAAATCATGGAAGCTGCACATATAAAGAAAGAACATGCACAAGCGGCATGTTCTGTAGAGACGACAGCATGAGAAAAAACGCCAGATTTACGAGTGGCGGAAGTTCTAGACATATTCTGCTGGCAAGAACTTACATACATCATGGCTAAATTTTCTCCTCAAACATTATTATCAAAAAATAACAATACAAATACATTAGCTAATTTTTGCTGATTTGTCAAGAGCTAAATCAAAATTTTTTGTATTTTTTCGTCTTATTTGCACGAGCTGCTTTTCCTGAATCTGCGTTGCTGGGGTAAGCAGGAAACGGTTGCGCCTTCTTCTTTTCCAATAGCAATCCGGATTTCCCTGCATTGTGGGTTTTCTTCCAATTTTTTTCGTATGTTGCATGAGAGCTGAGACGCTTTGCTTTGCCTGATATTCCTGGCCCAGTGCTGGTTTGCCTGTTTGCCGTAGAAAAGGCGTTGTCTACAAAATGTAATTGCTTATCATCTATTAGAATTCGCTCTAAATGCTTTGGATTTGAGCGATTGAGGAAATTATAGAAAAAATAAAATTACAAAAAGGAGTTGACAAGAGATGATTTAGGTGATACAATTCAAAACAATTCCATAAAGATTAAAGGCTATGACGAAGACGGTCGAGTGGTAATGTGCGCAGAGAGTCAGCGGTTGGTGTAAGCTGATAACAGGATCATTCAAGTACCCATCCCTTCTGAGCCGGAAGTCCCAACGGTAGGGGTTTTCCTCTTCCTAGTAGATTCTTCCCGTGAAAGCTGCGTTAAGGCGATGGGCTTGTTGGAGCCCTTGAGGTGGCGCGTATTTGGCGCGCAATTTGAGTGGTACCGCGGGTACGTTTTGACCCGTCTCAAAGTAATAAAACTTTGGGACGGATTTTTTTATGCTTCGTCCCGTAATAGGAGGTAGAATTAAAATTATGGAACAAATCCGGGAAACGAATAACATGCTGAATGAGGTGGCGGCTCGTATCCGTGAATTGCGTGAGATCTGCGGGTATTCAGAAGAACAGATGGCGAAGGAAACAGATTTATCCATAGATGTTTACCGTACATATGAATCTGGCACCGTAGATTTGCCCTTTTCTTTTATTCATAAGTGTTCGCTAGCCTTTGACGTGGGTATTTCTGATTTAATGGAGGGACATAGCGCAAAGCTTTCTTCCTACACCGTGACCCGCAAAGGCAATGGGCGCATTACAGCCCGCGAAAATGGCATTGAAATCCGCAATCTGGCGGTTCAGTTCCGCAATAAAATTGCCGAGCCTTATTGGGTAACCTATAGCTATATGCCAGAATTGCAGGATAAGCCCCTGCATTTAGATACGCACGGCGGGCAGGAGTTTGATATCATCATCAGCGGCCGTCTTAAAGTGCAGGTCGGCGAGCATGTGGAGTATTTGTCCGAGGGCGACTGCATTTATTATGATTCTTCCACGCCGCACGGCATGGTGGCGGTAGATGGCCGCGACTGCGTGTTCTGTGCCATTGTTCTTCCAGGAGAAGAAACCGATGATAAGCGCAATCTGGCGGAAACCATACTTGGTGCCAAACGTCCAGAGCCGCTGATTGCTGGGAAATTTATCGATGTGGTTGAGGATAAATACGGCTCCTTGCAGGAAATTTCCTTTAAAAATGAGGATAAGTTCAATTTTGCCTTTGATATTGTGGATGCCTTGGGCAGCGCTAAGCCGGATAAGCTGGCTATGCTGCATCTGGATCGGTATAAAACGGAGCGCCGTTTTACCTTTAAGGATATTAGCCGCAATTCTTCGCGCGCAGCCAATTACTTTAAATCCCTGGGCATTGAAAAGGGTGACCGCGTTATGCTGGTTATGCGGCGTACCTATCAATTCTGGTTTGCCGTGATTGGTTTGCATAAATTGGGCGCGATTGTCATTCCCGCCACTGACCAGTTGCAAAAGCACGATTTTGAGTACCGCTTTAACGCAGCCGGCGTAAGCGCAATTATCTGCACGGCTGAGGGCAATGCTGCGGCAGAGGTAGATTTGACCTTACAAACCTATCCGGAAGAAATTTTGCGCATTATTGTCAATGGCAAGCGTGAGGGCTGGCATGCTTTTGACGATGAGTATATCATGTATAGCTCTATTTTTAACCGTACCGCAGATTCTCCCTGTGGGGACGATACCATGCTGATGTTCTTTACCTCTGGTACCACCGGCTATCCTAAAATTGCGGCGCATAGCTTTAAATATGGTTTGTCGCATTATGTTACCGCCCGTTACTGGCATTGCGTAGAGCCGGACGGCCTGCATTTGACCATTTCTGAAACCGGTTGGGGCAAGGCCCTGTGGGGTAAGTTGTATGGGCAGTGGCTGTGCGAGGGCGCGGTCTTTGTTTATGACTTTGAGCGTTTTAATGCCGATGACATCCTGCCGTTGTTTGCCAAGTATAACATTACCACCTTCTGCGCGCCGCCTACCATGTACCGCATGATGATTAAGGAAGATTTGTCCAGATTTGATTTGTCCTCGATCAAGCATGCTACAACTGCAGGCGAGGCGCTCAATCCGGAGGTATTCCTGCAATTCCGTAAGGCTACCGGTCTGTCCGTAATGGAGGGCTTTGGTCAGACCGAAACTGCTCTGGTCGTTGCCAATTTGGTTGGCATGACGCCTAAAATCGGCTCCATGGGCAAACCCAATCCGCAATATGAGGTTGATATCTTTACCAGTGAGAATACTCCGGCTAAAGTGGGTGAAACCGGCGAGATTGTTATTCGTACCAAAGCAGGCGTACCGGTTGGTCTTTATCAGGGCTATTATCGGGATGAAGACGCTACCTCCGCAGCCTGGCATGATGGATATTATCATACCGGCGATACGGCTTGGCGCGATGAGGACGGTTTCTTCTGGTATGTAGGCCGCGTGGATGATTTGATTAAATCTTCGGGTTACCGTATTGGTCCCTTTGAGATTGAGAATGTGATTATGGAGCTGCCCTATGTGCTGGAGTGCGGCGTTACCGGTGTACCAGACCCAGTGCGGGGTCAGGTGGTAAAGGCCAGCGTGGTATTGATCAAGGGCACCGCGCCTACGGATAAGCTGAGAAAAGAAATCCAGACTTATGTGAAGCAGCGTACCGCTCCCTATAAGTACCCGCGCATTGTAGAGTTTTATGATGAGCTGCCAAAAACCATCAGTGGCAAAATCATCCGTAATAAGCTGCGCTAACGAAAAGAATAGAGCATTGATGCAGGAGCTACTGTTTGTAACAGTAGCTCCTTTTTTCGCTAAAAGCGGCCCTATCTTTAGAAAGATTTAAGCCCGCCTGCATAATTTCTCCATAATTTATGCAGGGAATCGTAAAAACATTTGGCTTGGTTTTTGATAGGATCCCTAATGAAAGCAAACCGTATTTTCAGTAGTCTGCTGGCGCAGACAAATGCAAAGGGGGATAGAAAAGCATGAATCTTACAATTTTTGGCTGTGATGCAGAGGAGGCTAAGCGGTTTGGGGAACGGGCTGGGGATTATGGCATTGTACCGATTTTTGTAGAAGCGCCTTTGTCTATTTACAACGCACGCTTTGTTGCCAATAGTCCGTGTATTAGCGTCAATCACAAGTCTGTTGTTACGGCGGCAATGCTCAAGCTGTTACAGAGGCGCGGGGTAAAATACATATCCACGAGAAGCATTGGACTTGACCATATTGATCTGGAAATGGCTGAGCAGTTGGGTATTGAAGTACAGCCGCTATGTTATTCTCCAGACAGCGTTGCGGATTTTACCCTTATGCTGATGTTAATGCAGCTGAGAAATGCCCCATCCCTGTTGCGGCGTGCTGCCCGGCAGGATTTTCGCCTGGAAGCAGTACGGGGCAGGGAAATGCGAGACCTTACTGTGGGCATTATTGGTACAGGACGTATTGGGCAGGCAGTTATTCAGCGTCTGGGCAATTTTGGCTGCCGCATTTTTGCCTATGACTGCAAGCTGCATCATGCTACGGCCAATGTGCCTTATGTGCAGTTGGAGTATCTTTTGCAGCAATGCGATATCATCAGCCTGCACATGCCGCTTACTGCGGAGACCACACATTTTCTGAATCCGGAGCGGATCGGACTGATCAAGGAAGGCTCGATTCTCATCAACACCAGCCGCGGGGGATTAATCGACACGACAGCTTTGGTGCAGGCGCTGGAGAGCGGGAAACTGGCGGGAGCAGCGCTGGATGTTTTGGAAGGGGAAGAGGGGATTTTTTATCATGATTGCGCAGGCCGGGAGGTGCATCATCCCCTTCTAAAACGGCTGCAAGAGCTGCCCAATGTAAGCATAACGCCGCATACCGCCTTTTATACGGAGCATGCCTTATGTGATGTTGTGGAAAATACGCTGGCCAATTGTTGGAATTATCAAGGGGGAAAGCAAAGATGCGTAAGGTAAAAGTGGGGATCTTATTTGGCGGCTGCTCAGAGGAGCATGATATTTCCATTAAATCAGCGGGGGAGATTGCGCGAAATATCGATAGAGAAAAATATGAGCTATATTGGATTGGCATTAGCAGGGATAATTGCTGGCGGCTCTACCAACATCCCCTGGAATTGAAGGAAGAAAAAGGGGGACAGCCAGTTTTGTTATCCAGCTCCTCCACCGTATCCGGCCTCCTGCTGCTAGAGGCACCGGGCTGTTATACAAATATTCCGCTTGACGTTATATTTCCTGTTTTACATGGCAAAATGGGAGAGGATGGTACCATACAGGGCCTGTTAGAGCTTTCGGGTATTCCCTATGTGGGCTGTGATCTGGAAAGCTCCATCGTGTCTATGGATAAGTCTCTGGCCTATTTACTGGTCCGAAGAGCTGGTATTGCCAGTCCTGCTTTCTGGATGGTTGATGCCAATCATCCGGCTCCAGATTGGTTGCCCTATCCGGTTTTTGTTAAGCCAGCACGCTCCGGCTCCTCCTTTGGCGTAAGCCGGGTTGACAGTGCGGACATGCTGCACGCTGCAATGATAGAGGCGGCTAAATATGATTCCCGTATTTTAATTGAAGAGGCAATTCAGGGCAGCGAGGTGGGCTGTGCCATTATGGGGAATGGCCAGCAGCTCTTTGTTGGCGAGTTGGATCAGATTTGCTTGTCTCATGGATTCTTTAAGATTCATCAGGAAAAAAATCCGGAGCAGGGTTCTGCCAATGCACAGATTGTTGTGCCAGCTGCTTTGCCAGAGGAAGTGCAGCAGCAAATTAAGGAAACAGCGAAATCGATCTACCGTGCCCTGGGCTGTCGCGGTCTGGCCCGCATTGATATGTTTTACCAGGCGGATGGCCGTGTTGTGCTTAACGAGGTGAATACCCTGCCGGGCTTTACCTCCTATAGCCGCTTTCCCAGAATGATGGCAGCCGCTGGACTTTCTATGTCTGCACTTATTGATTGTTTAATTGACTTAGCCATAAGGGGGGAATGATCATGGAAAAAGGGTTTGTTTTTATCGATGAGGTGTTACCAGATATTCGTTGGGACGCCAAATACGCCACCTGGGATAATTTTACCGGCACGCCGGTAAAAGGTTATGAAACCAACCGCATTGTGGTTAGCTATGCCTTGGCACAAGCTTTGGGCAAGGCGAAGAAAAAGGCCATGGAGCAGGGCTATGGTCTGCTCCTTTGGGATGGCTATCGCCCGCAGCGTGCGGTAGATACCTTTTTACACTGGGTAGAGCAGCCGGATGACATGCGTTTAAAAGCCAGATTTTATCCCAATATCAGCAAAAGAAACATGCTGGAGCAGGGGTATGTGGCGCAAAAATCTGGTCATAGCAGAGGCGGTGCGATTGATTTGACGCTATATGATTTGCACACGGGGCTTTTGCTGCCAATGGGTGGTGATTTTGATTTAATGGATAGCCGTTCTCATTACACAGCGCAGGAGATCAGCTCTGTGGAGGCTCGCAACAGGCAAATACTGCGTGGCATTATGGAAAGCAGTGGTTTTGTGCCATTGGATTGTGAATGGTGGCATTTTTCTTTATTAAAAGAGCCTTACCCGGATGAATATTTTGATTTTCCCATTTCACCAAAGAGTGAATCCATCCATAGACTGTGGTAAATTTCAGCTACTGCACACATATATAGCAGTACAATCCTTTTCCATTTTATATATATCT
>CALXSV010000033.1 GCA_944391235.1 uncultured Clostridia bacterium
CCTTAGCGGCCCGCTCACCTACATGGCGAGTGCCCAAAGCAAACAGCAGCTGAGCTCAAGAATTCTGTTTGCTGGCGGCGATGGCGGCAACCAGATTGGCGGCGGATTTCTCGCCAACGCGCTCTAAAGGCAGCAAATCCTCCTGTTTTAGGTGGTAGAGGTCCGCTACATCGGCAATCAGCCCGGCATCCAGTAATTGACGCACAACAGCTGGTCCCAGTCCATCGATATCCATGGCCTTTTTGGCGGCAAAATGCAACACCTGTTCAAAAACGCGGGCTGGACAATGCGTATTCTGACAGCGCCAGGCAGCCTCTCCCTCTGGTCGCACAGCAGGCTGGCCGCAAACCGGACAAACCTGCGGCATGATAAATAGCCTTTCGCTGCCATCCCGTTTGTCCTTGCACACGCGCACCACTTCGGGAATGACATCACCAGCTTTTTGAATCATAACATGGTCGCCGATGCGGATATCCTTATCTCGAATGTTGTCCTCATTGTGCAAAGTCGCCCGGCTAATGGTACTACCGGCAAGAAAGACCGGCTTCAAACAGGCAGTGGGCGTCATGGCTCCCGTACGTCCAACACCAATCACAATATCCTCCACCACGGTTTCCGCCTGCTCCGGAGGAAATTTATAGGCGATGGCCCAACGGGGAAATTTAATGGTAGAGCCCAAATCAGCCCGTTCCGCTATATCATTCAGCTTGATCACCATGCCATCTATATCATAATCCAGCGCATGCCGTTTTTCCGTCATTTCCGCCAGATAATCCAGCACCTCGGATATGCTGTGACACAAGCGGCGCTCCGGATTAACCGGCAAACCCAGCTCTTCCAAGAGGGACAGCAAATCCTCCTGTGTAGAGACAGAAATTCCTTCACTGGCAATAATATCATAAAAAAAGATTTGCAATTTGCGGTCGGCAATCACCTGGGCATCCAACTGGCGGATGCTACCGGAGGCAGCATTGCGTGGGTTGGCAAACAAAGGCTCACCATTTTCCTCACGCTCTCTGTTGAGCGCGGCAAAAACCTGCTTGGGCATATAAGCTTCGCCGCGAATGGTCAGCAGGGGTATATCACTGCGCTTTAAACGTTTGGGCAGGCTTTTGATTGCTTTCACACCCCAGCTGACATCCTCACCCATCGTACCATCACCCCGCGTAGCTGCCGCGGCATAGCGGCCGTTGCGGTAGCTTATGGATAGGGATAGTCCATCCATCTTTGGCTCTACCAACAGACTGGTATTCGATACCCCCGCCTTGCCCAGACGCTGCCAAAAGGCCTTCAAATCCATCTCGTCAAAAGCATTCTCCAAAGACAGCAGTGGCGCAGCGTGCCGAACCGGGGTAAAACGTGCGGCAACAGAGCCGCCCACACGCTGCGTAGGCGAATCCGCATCATCGAACTGCGGCCACTGCTGCTCTAACGCCTGTAATTCATGCAGCAAACGGTCAAATTCGTGATCCGGAATCAAAGGCGCATCGTCCAAATAGTAGGCGTCACTATATCTTTTCAATTCCGCACGCAAATGTTCGATAGATTGTCTGGCCTGCTCTTCGTTCATGCTATCCCCCAGCAAAATTTAGAATTTGTTTTATATCTTTTTTAACGGTGCATACTTCCACATCAGCTTCTTTACACCATGGTCGGGAAAAGTTACAGTTACCTGCATATCATCGCCGCTGCCACTGACAGCCACGGCAACGCCCATGCCAAATTTGGCGTGCATAAGCTTATCGCCCACAGCAATCTGTGCGGCAGGCTTTTTTTCCACCTGCTTTACCGGCACGCGCGGCACAAACAGATTTCCGGTCAGTTTGGTACCGGGCTGGGGCCGCTCATGCCGCGCTTCTCGCGGTGCAATGCCCGTATGCTCCACCAGATCTGCCGGCAACTCAGCCAGAAAACGGGATGTTTTGTTCGTCTCATACTTACCCCATACCTGCCGGCGGTTGGCAGCCACCAGCCATAAGCGACTCTGGGCGCGGGTAATGCCCACATAGCACAAACGCCGCTCTTCTTCCAGCTCATTATCATCCGTGCTGAAAATAACCCGCTTGTGCGGAAAAACGCCTTCCTCCATACCCACAATGAATACCATGGGGAATTCCAGCCCCTTGGCCGCATGCAGCGTCATCAGCGTTACGCAGCCCTGCTCATTGTCCATACCGTCCGTATCTGTAGCCAAAGAAACCTGACTAAGAAAAGAGACCAAGGGTCCGTCCATCTCCTCTCCCGCAAACCAGGAATCCTTCATTTCCACATACAAGCGGTCAAAGTCAGCGGCCGTATCCAGAATCTGCTCAAGAATTTCCGCCTTTTCCGTAGCATTATCGCCCACAGCTACAGATAAAGCATACCCTGTATGCTGCCAGACTATGTGAATCATCTCCGCCACAGATTCGGTTTTTTGGATCTCCTGCCGCATATCTTCCACCAAACGGTAAAAAGATTGCAGCTTGCTTCTGGCGGCAGAGGCAAAATCCAGCTGATCGATTTGCGACAGCGTAGTCCACACCGCCTCGTTGCGCGCGGTCGCATAATCATTCAGCTTATCCCAGGTGGCCTTGCCTATACCGCGGCGCGGCTCGTTATAAACACGCCGTAGCGCCTCCGTATCACGCGGATTCACCAACAAACGCAGGTAAGCCAGCGTATCGCGAACTTCCTTGCGCTCGTAGAACTTCATGCCGCCGTAAATACGGTACGGCATGCCATAACGTATGCATTCGTCCTCTATAAGGCGGCTTTGTCCATGCGTACGATACAATACGGCAAAGTCCGACAGTGAAGCATAACCGTCATCCAGCAGAGACTGAATTTTACGAACCACATAGGCCGCTTCTTCACGGTCGCTCTCTGCCTGATGGCAAACAATTTTCTCACCAGCGCCCGCCTCGGTAAACAGCTCCTTGGGTTTACGCGATTTATTATGAGCAATCACAGAATTGGCGGCATCAAGAATATTCTGTGTGGAGCGATAGTTCTGGGTCAAATGAATTTCACGCGCGTTGGGAAAATCGCTGCTAAAAGCCAGAATATTGCCAATGTCTGCACCACGCCAGCGGTAAATCGACTGATCGGGGTCACCCACGGCAAAGATGCTATTGCTATCTCCAGCCAAAAGACGGATCAAGCGGTACTGACAATGGTTGGTATCCTGATACTCATCAACCAGAAGATGAGGAAAACGCTCGCGATAGCGTTGCAGCAGCTCTGGGTTCTGAGTAAAGCCCCACACCACGCGCGACAAAAGGTCGTCAAAATCCAGCGCATTGTTTTCCTGCAATACCGCCTGACAGCGCAAATACACCCGTCCCACATTGCGGTGCCAGTCATCCGTAGCTGCAGCCTGATAATCGGCAACCGAAAGCAGCCTGTTTTTGGCGTCGCTAATCTCTGCCATCACCGCCGCAGGGTGATATGTCTTTTCTTCTGTCCCCAGTCCCAACTCAAGCAGCGCGCGTTTGATAATCGAGCGCATGTCTCCATCATCATAAATCACAAAATCGCGCTCCACGCCAAAAGCGGCGCCATCCAAGCGTAGAATCCGCGCGCACAGCGAATGAAAGGTGCCAATCCACATCCAGCGCGTATTCAGACCAGTAATAGTCGCAATACGCTCCTTCATTTCGTTGGCTGCTTTATTGGTAAAGGTTACAGCCATAATCGAATAGGGGTTTACTCCACGCTCACTAATCAGCCAAGCGACCCGGCTGACCAGTACCTTGGTTTTGCCACTGCCCGCGCCGGCTATAACCAGAATCTGCTTATCCTCTGCAGCGACTGCAGCTGCCTGTTGCGCATTTAGACCTTCTAAAATATCCATTATATGCCTCATCATTTTATAATATATCTGAACCTAAATAAAATTCGCCAAACAAGTCCTTTTTCCTTTTTGGGTGAAGGAAATAAGCTCTGTTGCATATACTGAAAAAGCAGATTATGTAGAAAAGGAGCAGCCGATATGCCCACTGTTTTTCTCAGCCCCTCCACCCAGGAATACAATCTTTATGTTACGGATGGCAATGAAGAGCTGTATATGAATCAGATTGCCGACGCCATGGAGCCCTATCTGGACGCATCGGGAATCACCTATTTCCGCAATGACCCAGCGCTTACCGTAGGCGGCTCGGTTCGCCTATCCAATGCCGCAAATCCAGATGTTCATTTGGCGCTGCATTCCAATGCTTCGCCGCCGGCATTATCCGGACAAATTCAGGGAACAGATGTTTACTACTATGAGGGAAGTCCGGAAGGAGAGGCGCTGGCGCAATTAATTGCCGCCAACATGGAAACCATCTACCCCTATCCGGAACTGGTTGGCATTATCCCCAACCGCACCCTCTATGAACTCGTCAACACCAATGCGCCAGCCGTTCTGGTAGAAGTGGCGTATCATGATAATGAAGAGGATGCCAACTGGATAACCAGCAATATCGATAACATTGCCCGGGTGATGGTACTATCCCTGACGCAGTATTTTGGCATTCCCTTTGTTTTGCCCGATACTTTGCAGCGTGGGCAACTGCTTACCGATGGCTTTGCCGTAAATCTGCGGCAGGAGCCCTCCTTTTCTTCCGCCATCATCGGCGTTGTACCCAATGGAGCGGATTTGATTATTACCGGTGAAAAAGGGGCCTGGTATGTGGTAACATACGAAGGCCAGGCAGGCTTTATTCCCAAAGAGTACATTGTGCTCAAATAAAGAACGAGCAGCAGAAATATGACCTCTGGGAAAATGTGGCCTCGGGCAGATCATGAAAGTTGGTGCATGGCCTGCCCGGGCCTGCATTTGGGCATCGGGCCAAGCCAGACGACGGGCCCCAAACAATCTCCTCCACCTGACCAGGCCAGCAATTTCATATAGGCTAATGTAAAATTTATGATAATTATGATATAATACGATTGTCTAGCAGGATTTTGCGTTAGGTTATCTAAAATAATTAGATTATAAATAAGTAAAGGATACCTGTGCGCGCATAGAAGGCATTTGTGCTCCATAGGATAAAAAATTCCTCTATCTGCATCACGTGCAGCGCACACTACATCTAATACAGAAAGGACATACCCGCATGCTGCATAGACTCCGTAACTTTAGTTATATACAAATCATTGCCCTGGGATTTTTAGCCACCATTCTGATTGGGACAGGCTTGCTCTGCCTGCCTATTTCCAGCAGAAGCGGCATGGTTACGCCTTTTATCGATAGCCTGTTTACCGCTACCAGCGCAACCTGCGTTACCGGGCTGTTTGTTGTGGATACCTGGAGCCATTGGTCGTATTTTGGACAAGTCGTCATTCTGCTGCTAATCCAAATAGGCGGCTTGGGACTGATGACTGTTATCTCCATGGTGTTTATCTTCATGCGTAAGCGAATTGGTTTGCATGAGCGTCGTTTGCTCATGCAGTCAGCAGGAACTATCCGGCTAAGCGGCGTGGTTCGACTGGTTAAACAGATTCTCATATTAACATTGCTGGTTGAAGGCATAGGCATGCTATTATTGGCCATACGATTTTGTCCCAGCATGGGCCTGGGGATGGGACTGTGGTACGCCTGCTTTCATTCCATCTCCGCCTTCTGCAATGCCGGCTTAGATTTAATGGGCCAGTTTGGGCAGGCCTCCTTTACCGCTTACAGCGGAGATTTGCTCGTAAACTTTACCTTAATGTCTTTAATTGTAATCGGCGGTATCGGCTTTTTCGCCTGGAATGATATCCTGCGCAAAAAAGCACATTTTAGGCAATATGAACTGCACACCAAAATTGTGCTATGCACCACTGGCATTCTCATCCTTAGCGGCACAGTGGCTTTCTTTCTTACCGAGCAGAATGCTAGCATGTCGCACATACCAGCAGAGAAAAGGTGGCTGACTGCGCTCTTCCAATCCATAAGCCCCAGAACTGCCGGGTTTAATACCGTTGACCAGGCGCAATTAAGCGATGCCGGCAGCCTGCTGACAACCATATTAATGCTCATCGGCGGCTCGCCCGGCTCTACAGCAGGCGGAATGAAGACCACCACCTTTGCCGTATTGGCCGTCAGCATGTTAAGCAGCATTCGTAACTCCTCAACCAGCGGGCTATTCAAGCGGCAGTTTTCACAGGATACCATCCAGCAGGCCAGTGCGGTAGGTTGCATCTATATTAGCCTATCGGTGCTTTCCACCTGGGCCATCTGCGCGTTGGATACCATGCCGCTGAAAGAAATTTTCTTCGAAGTTACATCCGCTCTGGGTACCGTAGGCTTATCCATGGGCGTGACAGCTGAATTGAGCCATCCGTCGCAGTTGATTCTGATTCTCCTCATGTACATAGGTAGAATCGGCGGCCTGTCTGTTGGCTTGGCTCTGGCTGATAAACAAATGCGGGTAGCCGTGCAGCGCCCCACAGAAAAAATACTGATTGGTTAGGAGGAAAAGCAATGAAATCGATTCTGGTAATCGGCATGGGCCGCTTTGGTCGGCATCTGGCCACCAAAATGCAGGAACTGGGCAATGCAGTTATGATTGTGGACAAAAACAGCGAGCTGATAGACGACCTATCCATGACCTTTAAGGACGCGATTATTGGTGACTGCACCAGCGAGGGCGTAATTCGTGCGCTGGGCGTGAATAATTTTGATTTGTGTTTTGTCACCATTGGCCAGGATTTTCAGTCCTCTTTGATTATCACCTCGCTCTTAAAAACCCTGAATGCCAAATTTGTTGTAGCCAAGGCAGGCCGGGATATTCAAGCAGATTTGCTGAAAAAAATCGGCGCCGACGAAGTAGTGTATCCGGAAAAGGAAATCGCCGAAAAGCTGGCAGTTCGTTACAATGCTAAAAACATTTTCGACTATATTCAGCTAACCAGTGAATACTCTATTTATGAGATTCCTATCTTACCG
>CALXSV010000034.1 GCA_944391235.1 uncultured Clostridia bacterium
CCAGCCATAACCAAACCAGCGAGCACCGGCGGCAGCAGGTTAGTGGACAGCAGGATGAACACATTCTCGGCCTCGGAGCTGGTGGTGAGTTCGGTCGGGAACAACTGGCGACCCATAACGCCGATGAACACCGCGACGGCGAGGCTGATGATGACCCACACGGTGGCAATGCGGCGCGAGGCGGTTAGCTCGCGCTCTTCGCGGATGGCCATGAAACGCAGCAGTACTTGCGGCATACCAAAGTAGCCTAAGCCCCAAGCCAGGCAACTGGCCACACTCAGTATGCTGTAGCGCCCCGCCGCACCAAACTGAGGCTCGCCGTTTATCACCTGCTGCACACCATTCGCATCAGTCACCGGCGTGGCAATGCCGAAGAAATCCAAGAAGCCAGGTATCTCGCGTGCATTGGCCAGTACGTCATCAACGCCGCCCGCACTAATGCAGCCAATGGTTACCACGACCACCAGCGCGATGATCATAACCACGGCCTGCATGAAGTCCGAAGCACTCTCCGCCAGAAAACCGCCGATAATAGTATAAAGTAACACGAACACTGCACCAACTATCATCATCGGTACATAGTCAAAGCCGAAGAGCGTACTAAACAGCTTGCCGCAAGTAACAAGGCAACTCGAGGCGTACACAGTGAAGAAGATAAGGATAAACAGCGCGGCAATAGTCATGATGACCTTGCCGCTCTCGTGAAAGCGATTGGAGAAGAACTCTGGCAGCGTTATGGCGTTGCCAGCCTTCTCACTGTAGCGGCGCAGGCGCTTGCTGGTGATAAGCCAGTTTATGTACGTGCCCAGTGCGAGACCGATAGCCGTCCAAGACGCGTCCGCCACGCCGCACCAGTAGGCGACGCCGGGCAGGCCCATGAGCAGCCAGCCACTCATGTCGCTGGCCTCGGCACTCATGGCCGTAACCCAAGGACCCAGAGTGCGTCCACCGAGGAAGTAATCCTCGGTACTCTTGTTTGCCCTCTTAGCAAAGGCAAAACCTATCGCAATAACCACTACCATGTAGCAGACCATCGTCAGCATTATCTCTATGGTTTCTGTTGTCATAGTCACCCACCTAACAATGAAAATAATTAATGATTACAAAAGCATTCTTAATGTTACTCCGCAATCATAACACATACTACCAGAGAAATCAAGCTAATTCGTAAAGGAGACATGCAAAGGTCTCCCCTCCCCGTGAACCGCCAACGCTAAGATGCATGGAAAGGAGACAAGGTCATCGGTTGCGCCTTATCGCTTCTCCCGTCGACCTAGATTAAACAAAGATGACACGGAGCCAAGTGCTTGCAGCATCTTCCTTGCTCTTGAACGGCCTGGTGTCGCTTCCGGGAGGATAACCCATACTCTAAATTTCTTTACTTTCATATTTAAAGGTATCGTAAACAACGGCAATAAACAACAGAAATGGACATTCTCGCAACTCACTGTGAAATTAATAAAGCAGATTTAGCATTGCTTCGCAGCGAATATATCAATGAAGTCAAATAAATCGACGGTATGCTCTGGGTTGACGATGCCTACCATTGGCAGAATGATTGAAGAAGGACGTACAAGCCCCTTTTCCCAGTATCCGATCCTTTTATCGCTGTCAATAACGTCGTGGACAGTACCAACGGCGTCATTGGATTTTCTGGCAGAGAATCAGCAGCTTTTGACAGATTACCTGGCCTTTAAGCAGTCTACAGCATATAAGTGTTCTCCTGCCTATAAAATTCAGCTTTTGCTACAGAAATTTAACAGCAGCAGCGGATACAACGATGTTTTTATACCAGCAATGAAAAGACTAAGCCCCTCCTATGCAGAATATTACCGCCAAATGGAAATTGCGAATGAAAAGCTGCTCGCACAATATCCGAATTTAGCGGAACAAAGTAGGCAAGAGATAAACTCCTGAGAGACATTACCGATTGCGTACAAAGGAAGTCCAGACATAAGAACAGCGGTCGACTGTATCATGCGGGCTCTACGGTTTCCGTAGAGCCCTTGTTCATACCACCGCTATTGCGTACTGTTCAGCATGCTGCACACATATTCTTCCACCTGCTCCAGCGTCGTAGCATCGGAAATACTTGCATAGGCCCCTCGGGCAAACACCAACCCTTCCTCTGTTTCCAAAAAGGCATATCTGATACCGTCAGCAAAACCATAGTCTGCAATATCGCGCAGGGCCAGGGTAGCGCCATTCTGCTCACGAATCGAGCTGTCATCGTACACCATTGGCATAAAAATACCACGCATGCCCACCCGCATATTAGCAACCGTTTCCGTATCCTCTACCCAGATATTGGCGTCAATCGGACAGGGCAGCAAAACGGATACCGTATCTTCTACCGCACAGTCACCACGGTAAACCTTTTCTACCTGGATTTGCGCAATAGCGCGATAATCCTTTGCTCCATTAAAATCCAATTCAATATTATCAATTTGCAGGATGGTTCCCATAAAGATCGCTGTATCAAAGTAGGTAAACAGCTCTTCTTCACTTAACGCGATTAACAACGAGTAGCTAACGCTTACCTGGGGTGCCTTATCCATATTATCCATATAGCTTACCACAACACCGTGCGATGCATCTGATAAAGGCAGCTGTGCAGATGAATGACTATTGAGCAGAGGAATTCCAAGGGCTAACAAAAGCACAAAACAAGCAGCCAGCACAGCCCAATGCCGGCTATTTTTTCTATTGTTTTTTTGTATAGCTCCTCTCGCCTCCTTTACGTACTGCGCGTCAATATCCCCAATCACTTCAAAGAACTCTTCCTGTTTCATAGAGCAAATCCCCTTTCCCGTAAAAAACTTCGCAAACTTTTCCGTATTCGGCTTAGCATGGTGGATACATTGGACTCAGACATGGCATAGCGCTTGGCGATATCGGAGATGCTATCCGCATACCAGTAACGGCACACAAAAAGTCCCCTCTTTTTCGTTGACAACCCGGCCAGAAAAACATTGACAGCCTGCAGCAGTTCATCTCTGTCAATTTGCTGCTCAACATCCATCCCGGAAACACAATCAGCCAGCTCATCCAGCACCAGGGCAAAGCCGTAGCCACCCCGCTTGGCAGAGTGCTGGAGTTTATAGCGATTTAACGAAAGATTTCTGGTCAGTCTACCCAAAAAGCTAGCCAGTACATGGGGACGATGCGGAGGCATGGAATTCCAAGCATTAAGATAGGTATCATTAACACATTCTTCTACATCCTGGCTATTGCCCAATATGTTGCGGGCAATGGTTGTACAGTAGCTGCCATATTTTTCTGCTGTAGCAGAAATTGCATCTGGATCTCTATCCCAGTATAGCTGTATAATCTGGCTGTCCTCCATAAAACACCACCTGCATCTTTCCTTCCTTTAAACATAAAGACAACTTTTATCGTACAATCTTACACATACGGCAAAACTTTTCTATGGATAAGGCTCCAAGTGGCACCAACCCAAAATAAAAAAGCCGGAAGAATTCCGGCTTTTCGTACAATGCTGATAGCAGACAGGTTTACCCAGCAGGCAAAAAGTAAACTGCATTTTTCACCCTGCTGGCCGAAACAATATAGCTGTATCAGCGAGTTAAAACACAACATGATATTTAGGATGCGTAAACGAAAAGAAGGTAGCAATCGCATCATCCAAATAGAAAACGACACAATTTCCATCATCCTCATGATACAAATTGCGCAGCTCCGGATTATCATCCAAGACAGCGGTACGTGCTTCCCGACGCGCATCCTCCACAACACTGCCCTGGATTCTTATCCAGCGGCTACCATCAGCTGCCACTGTGCTGATTTCCACTCTGGGGTTTGCTTTCATTTGCTGATAGACATCTTTACGCTTACCCGTCTGGAAATATAGACGCCCCTCAAACTCGGTTACAGCACCAAAGGGCCGAACACGAGGCTGATCCTCATCCATGGTGGCAAAGAAAAAGGTTTTATTGTCTTTTAGAAACTGTAAAACTTCTCGCATTTTTGTTTCCCCCATGCTTATCTTATAAAATTGAAGAACAACACCCGAGCCAAAGCTGCGGGTGTTGCAAGAGGCAAAATTTAACGTTTGGAGAACTGGCTCGCTTTGCGGGCTTTTTTAAGACCGTATTTACGACGTTCCTTCATTCTCGGGTCACGGGTCATGTAACCAGCGGATTTAAGAGCAGGACGCAATTCTGCATCAGCCTGAACCAAAGCGCGGGCAATACCGTGACGTACAGCACCAGCCTGTCCGGTGGTACCGCCACCTTTTACGGTAGCAACAACATCATATTTATCAGAAGTGGAGGTCAGGACGAGGGGCTGACGAACGATCATTTCCAGAGTTGCTTTACCAAAGTATTCTGCCAACTCTCTATTATTAATCGTAACGTTACCGTTACCCGGTTTAACCCACACTCTAGCAATGGCATTTTTCCGTCTACCAGTGCCATAAAATTTCATTTCAGCCATAGAAAATATCCTCCTTCCTCCGTATTAAAATTCCCAAACTTCCGGTTTCTGCGCAGCATGCGGATGTTCTGCACCTGCGTATACCTTCAACTTACCACCCTGTGCACGTCCCAAGCGATTATGCGGCAACATGCCTTTAACAGCCTTTTCTACCGCCAACACAGGACGCTTTGCCATCAGGTCGGAATAAACGACCTCTTTCAGACCACCCGGATAACCGGAATGGTGGTAATATTTTTTTTGTTTGAGCTTATTACCGGTGAGGACAGCTTCACTGGCATTGATAATGATGACAAAATCCCCGGTATCAATATGGGGAGTAAAAATCGGTTTATGCTTACCGCGCAGAATACGGGCGGCTTCACTGGCAACACGACCCAGCGGTTTGCCGGCAGCGTCAATGACCCACCATTTTTTTTCAACTTCCGCAGGCTTGGCCATATAAGTGGTACCCAAGAGAATTCCCTCCTTAGTAAAACAAAAAGCACAATATTTATTAATACTCCTGTTGACAACGGGGCAGAAGACAACAGCGTACTTATCTAGTATACCCGTCCAAGTGATAATTGTCAAGCGCATTTTTTAGCAGATATACCTTTGCCCAAAAGCAGGCAAGCCTGCTATCCCTGTTTCCGGAACATCGCTGATGATTTCGCATTATGGGCCTCTCTCTTTAGCAACTCAATACTGCACCTTAACCATCATCAGTCCCCGCGCAGGCGCTGGCGGGAGATTCAATTGAAAGCTGCCATCCAGATAGCCCAGCATATCATGGGGCGCAATCTGTCCACGGCCAACCGCCACCAAACGCGCGGTAATAATGCGCACCATCTTATAGAGAAAACCGCTCCCCTCTACGTCGATAAGCACCGGACGGGACAATTCCAACCAAGGAACCGTGCAGGGCTGACTAAGAGGCTCCGTTATTTCCAAGCGGGTGATCTCACGCACAAAGGTGCGGGCCGAAACCCCACTGACGGTAAAGTTACGAAAATCATGGCAGCCGGTTAACAAACCTGCAGCCTCCCGCATCTTCGCAATATCCAGTTCCTCACCAATCTGCCAGCTGAAACGTCCGGAAAAGGCACTGGGCTGGGCATTGCGTTCCAGCGTATAACGATAATGCTTGCTGCGTACAGAAAAACGGGCATGAAAGTCATCTGAAACTACCTGTGCGCGGCTGATTCGAATCGTAGGCGGCAGATGGTGATTGAGGATCTGCGGTAGCTTTTCCACAGGGAGCGGTTTATTTAAGATAAAATGACAGCACTGGGCAAGCGCATGTACGCCGGCATCAGTACGGCCTGAACCATGCACAACGACCTTCTCTCCGAGCAGCGAACCAATGGCGTCCTCTAACATCTGCTGCACGGTAAAACCACAATTTGCCGGCTGGCGCTGCCAGCCGGCATAATCTGTTCCATCATAAGATAATGTCAGCAATACCTTGGTCATGCTTATACCCTTACATTATGCTGCGACATACAATCGCTGCGGCCATCAACAGTATAAAGAAGGCTAATACCAGCGTATCATAACGATGCCATACGCTGACTTTCCAACGAGTGCGGCCCTTTCCGCCCCGGTAACATTTTGCTTCCATAGCCTGTGCCAAGTCATCGGCTCGGCGGAAAGCCGCTACAAACAGAGGAACCATCAACGGAATAAAGGACATTAACCGCTGAATCAGCTTGCCTTCTCCAATCTTAGCACCGCGCGCTTTTTGTGCGAGCACAATGTGGTCAAACTCCTCAAGAATCGTGGGCACAAAGCGCAGAGCAATGGAAGTCATCATAGCAATTTCATGGGCAGGTACATGGATGCGCTCCAAAGGACGCATTAAATCCTCCAGCCCATCGGTCAAGGCAAGCGGCGTGGTAGTAAGCGTTAACAAAGAGGCAAAGGCTACCAGTAGCAGCAAACGCAGTCCCATTGCTAATCCATGACTAATACCCTCTGTGGAAATGCTCAAAACACGCCAGCTCCATAGTATATGCTCGCCTGGATAAACAAATATATTGATCACCACAGTAATAATGCAGAAGATTGCCATCACCTTTAACCCGCGCCACAAAGATTTCAGCGGAACACGGGACAAAAACAGGGCCAGCAAGAAAACAATAGCCAGCGTAGCCCAAGCTAGCCAGTTATTGGCGATAAATAGGGTAATCATATAGATGAGCGTCACAATAATCTTGCAGCGGGCATCTAAACGATGCACAGGTGAGGCAACTGCATAATATTGACCAATCAGCAGCTTCTCCTTAAACATCTTCCTTGCCTCCTTGTGCCGGTTGTGGGGACGAGGACAAAGGGCTCTCTACATCTGTGCGAATCTGGTCTTCCGCTGGTGGATTAGGGCCGACAAAAGCAGTTTCCCTGGCATTCAAAACCAGAGTACGCAACTCTTCTGCGGTACGACGTTCCCACTGTTCGTCATCAGATAAGGATTCCTCCGCATCAACACTTTCCGGGCGTAGAGAGCTGCGCAAAGACTCCATTTCATCGGATGAAATAATTTTGTCAATCTCCATTTCCTGTGCAGCCGCGTCACGACGCTGAAGCCAAGAAAGAATCTCACGATAGGCATGTTCCACTGTAACGGCCTGGCCGGGAAGATCTGCACCGCGCCGCTTCAGCTCCCGCACAAGGCGGGCAGCATAAGGAATGGTCAGGTTTGCTCTTCGCAGCACATCTTCCTCGGCAAACACCTGCTGCGGCGTCCCATCCAGCACAACCTTACCATGCTCCAGCACAATAATACGGCGGGCATGCTCGGCGGCCTCCTCCATATTATGTGTAATCCAGATCACAGTCCGTCCCTCGCTGTTAAGCCTGCGGATTAGGGCGGATAACCAAGCTTTGCCTGCCTCGTCTAAGCCTGCAGAAGGCTCGTCAAAGATAATTACCCGTGGATTCATGGCAATCACGCTGGCAATACAAACTCTTCTTTTTTGGCCGCCGGAAAGCAGAAAAGGAGAACGATGCCAGAATTCATCGGCCGGTAAGTCCACCTCTTCCAAGGCCTGCCGTACGCGCGCTGGCAAATAATCCTCTGGTACGCCGTAATTGCGTGGACCAAAGGCAACCTCCTCAAACACGGACTGCCCAAACATCTGCTGCTCGGGATATTGAAAAACCAGACCCACACTATGAAAGAGGCTGGCATCAGGGCGGTCATGGTTGCTAAGCAACAGACTGCCGCTGGTAGGAGATACCAGACCGGCCATCATCAGGGCCAAAGTGCTCTTACCACTGCCGCCATGACCAATCAACGCAATCATTTCTCCCTGCTCAATCGTTAAACTCACATCATGAAGGGCTGCAGTTTCCGTTATGGTGCCTTCTTCATATATATAATTGACATGATCAATAATCAGGCGCATACTATCTCCAACTGAATGTAGCCATGCTACTCGCACAACCGGTCCAGGAATTCATCAAAGTGCATAATGCCGCGCAGCTGCTCATAACCTTCATCCGCCAATAAAGAGCCAATACGACACAATGGTGGCATACCCAGGCCATGGCTACTCAACCAAGAAGTGTCGCCAAAAATCTGCTGTGCGGTTCCATCCTTTACCA
>CALXSV010000035.1 GCA_944391235.1 uncultured Clostridia bacterium
GCCTCCGCCTGAAAGGGCTGGTGTTTAAATTGAAGTTTCATTCATCCTTCTCCATGTAGTTTAGGGCTTTGTTTTTTTCTCCATTCCAAGCCTGTTGCAACGCATCAAGACCAATCAAAAACAGCAAGGTATACTGGAACGAATAATGAGACGGTAAAACCTGTGTCTGATTGATTAAATCAAGATGTTGAATGACCGTAGCAATCAGAGAAAGTGCGTATGCCATAGTTCGCATTGGAAAGTGATACATCAGTCCAAAAATAGTGGACAGTTCAATTTTGATAACAAGCAATATATGACGATTTGGTATTCTATCAACATTATGCTTCAATAATAAATAGCATTTTCTTTCCGAAACGACAAACAGCAACACTACACTGATAAGCCCAGAAAAATAAGCTGCCTCTGATTCGTTTTTTACTATGTATGAGAGCAGACTTGTTATTCTGAAAGGCACGGCAATAATCAGGGAAACAAGAACAGAATATATCAGCATTAATATGCCCAGAAGAATTCGCTGTTTCCAGCGTTTCATCAAATCACCCTCACCTTGGTATCCGGGGAGAGGTTTTTGAAGATCTCCGTCACATTGATTTTGGCGTCGTCGGAGGCGAAGGCGCTGTCACGGAAGACGGCGCGGAGGGGCTGCTGCTTTGCCATGTACTCCACCACAGAGCGGGGCACATTGGGGCTGAAGCAGGCCACGAGGGCGCCGTTGTCCACATTGTGGACGGTGCAGCCGTCCAAATCGGTGCTGGTGTGTGGCAGGTGGATCTCTACCCCCCAGTCCAGCAGGCAGGCGTAGAGCAGGTCCAAATCGGTGCGGTCCTCCTTGATGTTGGACACCATATCAAGCAAAGACTGCTGCTCCAGTTCCTCCGGCTGGTAGTACACATCCTTCATGTTGCTGCTGTCCACCCGGAAGACCCGGAAGCCGGTGTCCAGGTGGGCGTCGGGGTGCTCGGCCCTGAGCTTGTCCCCCGCCCGGCGGATGCGCTCCTTGCCGATCTCGCAGATATTTTTGTAACCGGCCTTGCAGGCTTCACTCTTTTCGTCGCAGGGCTCCGGTAGCTGCACCATGATGAATTTGCGGTGGCCGCCGTCCTCGGCGTTGAGCTGCATGACGGCGTGGGCAGTGGTGGCGGAGCCGGAAAAGAAGTCGAGGACGGTACAATCCTGGCCGGAACCCAATCTGAGAAGCTCCAACAAAAGTCCAACTGGTTTGGGGTTGTCAAATATAGTCAAATTTCCTAATAAGTCGGTCATCTCTGTAGAACCTTGCGTGTTTAATGGAACAAAATCCCACAAAGAAGTGTACGTTATTCCATTCTTAATTTCGCTTAAAAATCGCTTTACCTTTGGACGCCCCTTGCCATCTTCTCCAAAATATATTTCATCATTCTTTAACATCCTTTCAATGGTTTCCTTGCTATACCTCCAGTTCCCATTGTTGGGAGGATAATGATCTTCTCCTGTATTCGGATTCTTTATGGGATAGTTTAGAGAAGCTACGTATCGCCCGCCCTTAACGTTTGCAGACAAGTCTCCAGCTACCCAGGGGCCCTTAGGATGGTTATCAGGGTTTTTGTATCGTGCAAGTTGTTCAGCTGACCGTGTCCGCAAATTGAGGGACAAACTCTCTATATCTTTTGCATAGCACAAAATATATTCATGCGCAGCACCAATGACTTGATCATTTGGCGGCGTACTTCTTTTTTTCCAAATTATTTGAACAACAAAGTTACTCGCGCCAAACACTTCATCACAACATTTGCGCATATTAGTGATTTCATTGTCATCAATCGAAATAAAAATGGCGCCTTTGGCATCAAGCAGGTTTCTTGCAAATACTAACCGCGGATAAATCATTGAGCACCAGTCTGAATGAAAACGGCCATTGCTTTCGGTATTCTCAAAAAGGCGGTTTCCATTTTCGTCGTATACCCCTGCCTTTTTATCATTATCTTCTTTACTTTCAGCAAACCTATCCCGGTATACAAAGTCTTTTCCTGTATTATAGGGCGGGTCGATGTAGATCATCTTCACCTTGCCCAGATAGCTCTCCTGGAGAATCTTCAGCACCTCCAGGTTGTCCCCTTCTATGTAGAGGTTCTCCGTGGTGTCCCAGTCCCGGCTGTCCTCCTTCACTGGCCGCAGGGTCTTGGTGGTGGGCCGGGCCGCCTCTGCCATGGCGGCCTTTTTCCCCACCCAGGTGAACTCATAGTGCTCCTCCCCGTCCACCACGCCGGGGGACAGCAGCTGCCTGAGAATCTCGAAATTGACGCCCTTTTTGAGTGTGCCGTCCTCCCCCCGCACTTCAGTGATGGCAGAGGGGAACAGCTGGGCGATTTTATCAATATTGCCCGATACCAGGTCGGGGGTTTCAAATTTCAGGTGGTCCATTATTATTCCTCCATATTGATGTTACCAGGCGTATATACCGCTTTATAGACACGACCACGTGAAGTACCATAAGCTATAATTTTGCCTTCTTGTATCATTTTGTGAAGCAGTCGCTGTACGGTAGGTGTAGAAAGTCCCATGCGCAAAGCAATTTCGCGAATATTTGCTCCCATGCTAATTGCAAGAAATTGCAGAAGTTGTTTTTCGTGTAGAGATAAGTTGGACTTAGTAGCAGATGTGTCACCTTTCTTATCATCCGACGTTTCATTGAGTAGCGGCGCAAACTTGCGTTCAAATTCATTTAACTGTTCCAAAGTAACAAGATTAGAAAGCGCAATATCACTTTTGTTGGATTCCCACCTATGCTGTAGCCACAAAACGACGAATGGAATGATTATTGCACCCACCCATTCTCCTACGGCGCTTATGGCATCCCAGTTATTTTCAAGTTCTGGTGCATAGGTTATTCTAAATCCAACGCACCACGACAAGAATATTACAAGCAACTCCACAATCACTATCCGCACAGTGCTGTTGTATAGTAAACTTTTCATCTTGTTCTTACATGAAATTTTGCTGTTACTGTCCGTACTCATAAAAGTTCCTCCAACCTCATAATCTCCCTCCTAATCTCCATCTGCCTCGCCAAGCTCTTTTCCTTCTTCATCTTTGCCCGCAGGGCCTCGATCTGCCGCTGGCGCTTTTCTTTTTCCTGGGTCTGCTCCACCGCCGCTTTCAG
>CALXSV010000036.1 GCA_944391235.1 uncultured Clostridia bacterium
CCGTCCCAAAAAGCCAACACTAAGTCGGCATACTCAATGATGGAGATATTCCGTTTCAATGGAGCCGCTCGGCCATATTTGTCATACTCCGGTAAAAATTCGGTCAGTTTGATCTGATGGGAGTGTGCATATGCTCTGGCGCAGGTGTCGATACCCCTGGCACCACCAGACACAATTTCCGTCACGTCCTCCGGAAGATAGGCTTCCAGGTGAGCCACCAGTAAATCTCTGGAACCGATCACGGCTACTTTCATCCGAATCCCTCCAAACAGCAGCAAATTATATAGATATACAGTATATTCAATGAAGCTATTCTAGCACATAATAGCTATAAAATGAACACACAATATGTCTACAAAGGATGAGACTGATGGCAATTAAAAGTGTGTCCATCCGGATCGAAGAAGAAATGCTGGAAAAGTTGAGTTATGTTGCCGATTATGAGGGCAGATCGGTTAACAGTCATATTCTGGTATTGATCCGGGAAAACATCAAAGCGTTTGAACAGGAATTCGGTCAGATTGACGGCACCATCCATCCGGATGTCAATGTCAAACCGGGTAGGAAAAATTGAGTAAAGGCCGCTGCGGTTCATTATTTCCGTAGCGGCCTTTTCCTATCTCAACTCATACGCAACGCATAGCATCGCATGTTCCGATTTACATACTCTTGGCAATTTCCGTCAGCTGCGTTATCACATCCAGCAGCTTGGTCCGGCTGTCGACCCTGTCATGGTTTTTCCCCGTAAGCAGGTAATCCGTGCTCACATGAAAGTAACAGGCCATGGCGACGATCAGATCGATGGACGACTTTCTCTTGCCGCGCTCCATCTTGCTGAGATGCTCCAGACTGATGTTCAACGCTTCGGCCATTTCTTCCTGGGTCATGCCCCGTGCCTTGCGGAGCGCACTTAAACGGGCTGCAAATTCGGTCACGTCAAAATAGAACATACTGTTTTCCTTTCCGCCTGCAGCGGAAGAGCAAAGGATACCATTGCTCACAGTACGTTCCTGACCGTATTCCCCCAAAATGGCGCATAAAGGGAAGGGTACCCATACTGCTCTTTCTGAAAATCAGAAAGGTTGCAATATATGTATCCTAAGCCCTTAATGCATGTCAGGCTTTCGATATTTTGTTTTTCGAAAGCCTTGCCGGAATAAAAAAGACTGCCGGCAAGGCAGAGATCCCATCGCTATGGGTATCCCGTCTTGTCGGCAGCCTCTCATGTATGTTTGGTTTAACTGACCGATCGTTCCAGCATATGACCTGGAAATGGATTTACGCAGCCTGTTTCATCTCGACCATTCCGTCGGTATGCCAATCTCATTCAATTGTCAAATGCGCTCTTGTCCCCGTGGTGCATAGAGGTCGATACGATCATGTCTGCGTCCTATTGTCTTGCGGATCATAACAGATCCGCACTTCTCGCAGGTCATTCGTGTTGTACCATCTTTGCTTTCATAGCCGTTTACCAGGTGGCGGCAGTTGGGGCAGTAGATCTGCTTTAAGCGCCATGAAGTCTGTTCGTATTGCAAGGATAAGGCCCCCTTCTGAAAACGCGGATATCAATCGGCGGGTGCGTTCCGGGCCTGCGGCTTTCGGATTACGAATACCGGGGTCGGCTTTTGGGCCTGTGCCTTCCAACGAGATCTCGTCGTAGTTCCACAGACTTCGCACTCCATTCAACCATCCGTCTCTTCCAGCAACAGGCTGCAATTGACCGCACCGCAAATCGGGCAAATTACATCGTATGTATTCATAACCCTTTGTCACCTCCAATACAAATCGGTTACAATGCTTTGATCACATGCTTGGCTACACCTTGAATAATCAACTGCCTTACGAGAATTTTTTTGTCCGGATACTTTGATTGATTCCGATATTCAAGGACTGCCTTCTTGGTATCCGTATCAATGCCGCCAAATACCTTCAGCGTGCTTTCATTGTCCTCGGTAAGAGCGACTACAATGTCGCCAGCTTCAGCAGTGCAATCCGTTCTGACAACAACCAAGTCCCCGTCATTGATGCCCACGTCGACCATAGAATCACCGGATGCCTCCAGAATATAAAACTTGCCCTTCCCAAACAGGGAAATCGGAAGACTGATATATTTCTGGATATTTTCCTCCTCCGTCTGCGCACAGCCGCAGGGAATGGAACCCAAAAGAGGACAGGGCGCGGAATCGGGAGCAAACTTCTTGATCATCGGAGTACGGATGGTACGAGATTTTCCATCGTATTCAATCATTCCGCGCGCATCCATTTCTACCAGGTAGCGATAAGCAGTCGTTCTGGGAATACCGACTCCCTGGGCAATCTCTCCTGCAGAGGGGGTGGTGTGTTTGTCGCAGAAATACTGATCCACATAGAAAATGATACGATCCATCACTTCTGTGCTCATGACTCTCATGGCATCAATTCCTTCCATCAATAACGGAACAACTTGTTCCACTAAGCTCATTATAAAACCCCTTGATCCGAGAATCAAGGGGTGATTTGTATAATGGAACACAGGTGCGCAGAATATTGGGCAGCAGCGCGGTCACATCGACGCTATTGCGTTCGACAGCATTTCCTTGTAGCTCTCTCGAACCTGCTGCGGCCCCATGATCTGAATTTTCCCGTTGAATCCGAAGATCCAACTGTAGAATGTGGTGCTGGCACATACGCTGACGGTTGCATTGAAAGATTCCTCATCAATGGCTTCGGCCTCGAAATTGACGCCGAAGTTATCGATCAAGTACTTCATGACCGATACGTGGCAACGCAGCTGCACAGCAACCGGTTCATCGGTGTCGTACATCCGGAAAACATGTTTGCTGTAATCGGCAGGATTATAATCCTCCGGCGGCATCACGGCAAGCTGGTTGAGAATGCTCGGCTGCTCCGCGATGCGGTCCAAGCGGAAATTCCGCATCTCCTGGCGCTCATCGCAGAAGCCCCGCATGTAGTAGTAATCGCCATCCCAGATTAAGGTATACGGGCTTACTGTGTAGGGCTTTCCGTCGTTCGATATGTACCGCTGTTTTGCCACATCAAAATCGGTATAGCAGAAAGATATTTTCCGTTTGGTGTCAATCGCGGTATTGATGGCGTCCACGATGTAATAGCCGTTCTCGTTGTCCGATTTCGCGCGGCCCGCAACATAAATGTGACGGCGGAGCTTTGCGGCATTCTGCGAATTCGTCAGCGTAAGGAGTTTCGCGATCAGCTCATCACTCTTGCGCTGCGTGATGAACTTTGAGGACGAAATGGCGTCGACAAGGATCTTGAGTTCCGGCAGCTCATAAATGTGCCCGTCATAATAGTACTTGTTCTGCGTGGACTCATAGTGCTCAATATGAAGGCCGCAGTCGTGGAGCATAGCAAGATCATCGCTGATGGTATTTCGGGAAACACTTACGGAATACTCCTCTTTGAGGATCTTCATCAGTTCGGCAGTTGATAACGTATGCTCAGCATCTGTATGTTGGACCAGATGTTGGTATAAATATAAGATTCTAAGTTTTGTGCCGTTTTCCATCAATTTTCCTCAAATATTCTCTCTTACGTAAACTGTCAGTACGCAATATTCTATTGATATATACTACTTTATTATGAAATGGGGTCGAGCTTTGATTTACTGGAGCTATCGTATTCTTGCCCCGTTAAATCTGAACGTACAATGTCATCGTTTAGCATTTTAATAAAAGCAGCTGCATCCTTTTGCGAATGGATCTCAATATGCTCGTCTTTTACGTTAAACATTTGTGAATAACGAGCATGTCTTTTGAGGCTTGCTAGAAAGTCTCTTTTATCCATTTGTAAAACGGGGGACCCGCTAGCTTTAAGAATTTTCTTGGAATTCGTCAATTTGCTTTTGCTTTCTAAAGCAATGAACTTTTCTAAGCCAATAACTATATCCATTTTCTGGATCATTGCAATTGTTTTTTTGGCGCCATCTCGGATGTATTGTTCGAATCCAAAATACTTTTGTAACAAATCAATTTTGGAGGTGATAATACTATCATCTAAAACTAAAAGATCAATCCTAGGCGCAATTTGAATCACATCGTCCTCGATAATATCATAGGTATTCTTTGAAAGTACAGCAAGCACATTTTTACTGCGGTCAATTCGAGACATTGTGTAAATGTGCTGGTATATCCAAAAAAAATTGTCATTGTGATTAATTCTGAATAGGAAGCCTAGAAAATTTTCTTTGTCGTTTTCGGTATATTCTGCAGACACAGATTTAAAAGCTTTTAAAAACGCAAAGGGTCTATATGTTTCGCTCTGCGCTATTTCATAAAGCACGCGCTTATTATCCGCGATATTATCTGAGGATTCAAATTCCGCATCTTCTGCAAGAAAGACGGATGCTATGGTGGGCCCTAGTCTACTTAAAACACTCGATCTTAATTTATCTGTGCCTTTAATTTTTTTCAAGCAATAATGTTCCTTCTCTTTAATACATGCAAATACTTCAATTCCGCATTTTTCACACGAAATTTCTTTAATTTTTCTTTGAACATCTTCTTTTGTCATCGGCTTATAGCTCCTTTATATAGAAAACGCCATTAGATATTTCCTTATATTCGATTGTTGCATCGTCGCTGATTCTTTTATAAGCAATGCCAATATACTTGTCGTTTTTATAATCTGAATTTTCCTGAAATGAAAAACTATATACACGGTATCCCAATATGGCCAGAACTGGATTTGCGTAGAATAGGCTGGTTTTTTCTAACAAAGCACACATCATTATTACTATAATAAAAAAAGTGATAGCACCTTGGATTGACCCCACATCATCTATTAATAATGGAATAATCATTGTCATGAAAAAATTCAAGCTTGCATCTTCTATTTCCTTCACATTTTTGATGTCATATCCGCTGTGCTTGTCAGTCCACTTAAAAGCAAGAAGAGACACAAAAGAAAATGCTGCTGTTAAAATCCAAACAAAGCAAAGGATAAATACTACTAAAAGAACCTGATTTTGAGCAATGAAAGAGTGTATATATTTTTCAACATCATCTGGGGGTATATCAAAAGCAAAGTTACGAATAATTGTCAGCAATGCCAATGGAGTTAGCGATAAAATCATTAAGCGCTTTTTCAGTGTCAAATCTTTATCCCCCCAGATTCTTTACAGCTCTTACATTTCTTCTTCCATATTTTATACATCCAGTTTGTTATATTTACTCAACACTCCAGGTGTTTCTGAGATATATGGCTCATGATTTGCAACCAATCAATAGAAATAGCTTCATATTTTATCGAAGTATTCCTTAAGCTTTTCATCACAGATAACAAGAATATCGCTCTTTTCTTGTGCACTCAAATGTTTCCAGACCGCTTCGTCGAACTGAATAACCCCAAGAGTCTTTGTATGCCTTAACATGCTCATTGCCTCAAATCTCTTAAATGGGTACGTAAGAATATTTCTAAGAATCTCCTTGTCCGTAATTCGAGGATTTAAGTACACGCTCTTTGCCTTTTCGACCTTTAGATGGTTATTTCTCCTGTCATCAAAGAACTTTCTGAAGTACGAGACAATATCATCTAATCTTACTTTTCCAGAATTATCTGCATATTTAAGGATTGCTTTTAGCAAAATTGGTTTATACGAGTAGCTCATGTCCATCTGACGGACCATCTCCAGAAAGAGTTCTTTTCGATTGGAGTCATTAATTAGAGTCCAGCCATACTGTTTAGCGTAACGCTTCAGTGTCTCTTCCTTGAAGTACTTAAAGGTCCGGTGCTCGCTCATGGGAACCACCAGGTCAGGCATCAGTTTTCCTTCCCGCACATACCGCTCGATGGTTTCGGTCTGCACGTCCACCCGGCGGACAAACTCCATCTGGGAGATCATCCCGACGGCTTCGTCCTGCCAGTTGAAGACGTCCACGAGCTCGTAGTCGGTGGCATCCACCGGCCAGTCCAGAAGGGCTTCGGGCTTCTCTCCTTTGGCGTACAGGGCGGCTTCAGCAGCCTTTTCCGCGGCAGGTGCAACAACCTTTTCTCCCGGGCGGTATTCTTTCAGCTTGAACAGACGGTGCAGCGACTGGGGCATATTGTACTGGCTGGCGTTGTCCACAAAGTCAAAGACCATCAGGCTCTCTTTCTCCGGATACAGCCGCATCCCCCGGCCCAACTGTTGGGTGTAGAGCACCCGGGACATGGTAGGCCGGGCCATGAACAGCACCTGGATTTCGGGGCAGTCCCAGCCTTCGTTGAGCAGGTCGCAGGCGCAGAGCACCAGAATCTCCCGGCGGACAAACCGGTCCTGAAACTCCCGGCGCTCGGCGGGCTTCATCCCACCCGAGACCGCAGCCGCAGACACTCCTGCCTGCCGGAACAATTCCGCAATCTGTTCGGCGTGGCGCACCGAAGCGCAGAACACCACGGTGCGCTTGTCCCGGACGTACTGTAGCCAAGTGTCCACGATCAGCCGGTTGCGCTCGGGAACATAGATCTTGCTTTCCAGATCCCGGATGTTGTACTGCACACTGTTGAACCGCACTTTGGTCAAGTCTATGTTGGTGTGGATGCGGATGCAGCGGATGGGCACCAGCTCGCCGATCTCTACGGCGGTCCGGATGTCCAGTTTGTGGGCGGTGTTTTTGAAGATGTCCAGAATCGCCCGGTTATCGTCGGTGCGCTCCGGCGTGGCGGTCAGGCCCAGGGTGAATGCCGGGTGGAAGTGGGCCAGAATCTTCTGGTAGGTGTCGGCGGCAGCATGGTGGGCCTCATCCACGATGAGATAGGAAAAGGCATCCTCCCGGAAGTCCTCCAGATGGAGCGCCACACTCTGGACGCTGCCGCATACCACATGGGCATCCGGCTCTTTGATGGCTTCCATGTATTGTCCCACGGTGACTTCCGGCCAAAGCTGCCGGAAAGTGTCGGCGGCCTGGTTGACCAGCTCCTGGGTGTGGGCCAGAAAGAGGGTCCGCCCGCCGCAGCGTTTGGCGTCCATCACAGCGGTAACGGTCTTGCCGGTGCCGGTGGCATGGTAGAGCAGCGCGATGGTTTCGTGCCTGTTCCGCATGGCCTGCAGGGCGTCCAGGGCTTCCCGCTGGTGCTGCTTCAGTTCCAGCTGGGCGCCGTCCAGCGTTTTGCCGCGCTGGGTGGGCAGGTAGTCCTCGATCTCCTGGAAGCGAGGCTGACTGCCCAGAAAGACCCGCAGTTCATCCTTGACCACCTCGGGCTGAATCTGCATCTGGCGCACTGCCCAGCGGTAGACGTCCCACCCCAGATAGATCATGCTGTTCTGCTTGAGCAGGTCGTCGTAGAACTTGTTGGAGGAGACTAGACTTTTGTTGTGGGAAGTTTCGTCGTCAATCTCGATGGCCACCCGGCGGCCGCCGTTTTCCAGCAGAAAATCCGCATAGCGGCTGTTCTGATAGATATCATAAAAGTGGTATTGAGAGTAAAGATATCCTGCTTTTTCAGCTCCAAAAGTCTCTGAAAATAGTTCTATAAACAGATCCTCAGCAGCACTGCCTGAAACCGAATGATAAACTGACAACTTGCTCACCTTACTTCTCAAGCACTTCTTTTAGCATAATTTTCTTTTCAAATCTGCCCTTTTTAAGGGCCTTTGCAGAGCGAATATGTTCTAGCTGTTCGACGGTATATCCTCTCGCAATTGTACACGCAAGGATTACCTCAAGTAGATCAGCCAATTCTTCTATATTCTGGTCCTGGTGATATTCGGCTAATTCTTCATCAAGTTTTGCATCCAGCATTTTTAGGTATTCTTCATCAGATAAAACTACGAACGTACATTTTTTCCCAGAAGCAGAGATTATTTCTGGAATATGATCACGAACGAGTTTGTTATATATAATTATTTTCTCGAATTTATCTTCCAACAATAACACCTCGGTCCTCTTCTTTTTTATGGAGCCAATGATTTTGCTATCGCTAACAATTTACCTATTCCTTCTGTTAGTTCGTCAATGTTCGTTTTAGGACCCCAACTAATGCGAATAGAATTTTCTATTTGATTTGTCGGAATGCCCATGGCAGAGAGTACATAACTGGGCTCATAGTTACTCGATGTGCATGCAGAACCATTCGAAATACTACAATACTGTTTCGAGGATAGCATGAGTGCTTCCGAAGAAACCCCATGAAAGCATATGTTAATCGTGTTATCAAGGCAATTAGCTTGATCGCCATTTAGAGAATACGATACACCAGATTCGATAAGAAGCTTGAGAATTAACTCCTTTATATCTTTCAACTTCTTCGCGTTTTCTTCATAAGAGTTTAACGCTATTTCGCACGCCTTTCCACATCCCGCAACTAATGCTACCGGTACTGTTCCAGGACGAATTCCGCGCTCTTGTTGGCCACCAAACATAATTGATTTTACTGGCGGAAGTTTATAATTCTTCTTTCTAAGAACTAAGACACCTATCCCTTGAGGCCCTTCCAACTTATGAGCACTAAAAGACAACATAGAATATTTGGCTGTTTGGAGTTCTTTTACAAGTTTCCCGCAGCTTTGTGTTGCATCGATATGGAAAAAGATATTTCTCGCCTCCAATTCTCCCCCGATTTCATGAATCGGTTGAATGATACCTGTTTCATTATTCACATGCATAATGCTAACAAGCAATGTGTTATCTCGAATTTTTTGAAATACCTTCTCTGGATCAATGCGTCCAGACGCATTGGGATCGACAAAATCAACCTCGAAGCCTCTGCGTTCCATTTCTTTAACCGTCTCCAGAATAGCTTTGTGCTCGATAGTGCTGGTGATTATGTGCTTTTTCCCGCTTTCACATGCGTAATCAAACAACCCCTGAATTGCAATATTATCGCTTTCGGTTGCGCCGCTAGTGAAAAAGACTTCGCCAGGAGTGACTTTCAGTAATTCTGCCACCTGCTTTCTGGCAGATTCGACGATTTCCCTAGCACCCTCTCCATAAGTATGTGTTCTACTGTCAGCATTCCCAATATGATCTCTATAAACATTTATCATTGTCTTAAGTACTTCTGAGTCAATTGGTGCCGATGCATTGTAATCTAAATATATACCCATAATACTCACTTCACTGCTAAATTCAACAAATCATCAATTTTTTTGATAAACCCTGTGCCACATAAGTGAGCAATTCCTCTTTCAAGATTTAATCTGAAGTATTTTGAGATAGTTGCATCATCAGTTGACAGTCCCATTTTTAAGCACCATGCTTTGATGAGCGCTTCATATACTTCATAATACTCACCACCAAATGTGTACCAGGACATTTCTAAGTTGCTATCTGTATTCAAGGGAATATCCGTAGGGATGGTTTTTTCTGATAGGGAATATACTAAAGCCCATCGACAAAGAGTATTCCAATTTCTAATTCCTGTTTTGGCTTTTAAACGTGACAATTGATCTTTTGCTTGTTTTGATAATCGAACCTGCTTAATTACCATTTATAAAATATCCTTTCAAAATTGTCGTACATTTTTTGTCTTCATTATAGCTTAACGTAAATTCATCTCCGACAGATTCTTTCATCATATCATAGTAGTTATGGTCAATTTCTGAATCTGTTGAAAGAATAATTGTCTGCTCACTAGCATTTGGGAAATATGTTTTTACTAAAGATGTGCGATGCATGGAATCTAAACGAGAAAGGGGAGTATCAATGATTACCGGAAGTTTCTTTTTTGAGCAAGTTGCCAACGCCCAAAGAATCGCAATAACCATTAACTGTTTTTCACCTGCAGACAGAGAAGTCTTGGAAACTTCATTATCATAGCCATCAAGGTAAATAATATCCAAAGTAGATGGATCCATCACAATCCGCTCAATCAAATTCTTTTTATTGGCAAGCTGCTTGTAACACTTGGTAATAGTTGTTCCTAAAATATCCGTTTTCCTTTTTTGTAATTCGACAGTATATGCTTCAGCAATTTTAAGTGCCATATTGGAATACTTTGTCAGTCTTTCAGTGTCATCCAGTAATTCAGCATCATGTAAATAAGCCTCAACTGCCCGACTATATTCAGCATTTGTTGATATCAAACTAGAATTCACTGTACTGCGTTGTTGTTGGAGTGTTGACAAGTCAATTTCTAATTTCACCAAATGTTCTTCTTCACTTCTAATTGCTCCGAATAAATCAGCCAAAGCTTTTTCGTTGATGTCGAGAGTTAAATAGCTTTCAATTTCATTGAGCTTTTTCCGGAGATTATATTTTTGCTTAAGTACCTGTTGTGTATTAATTTTGTTTTGATCTAAGAGCGTGTCTAGCAAAGAATTTAGCTGAAACAATGCATGATCAGAAATCTGATAAAAGGATTCTACTGCATTTGACTGAGTTGTGTTTTTCACAAATTCAACAAAGGCTGCATTCTGATTCAATGATTCCGGATGAGCACTACCATACTCTTCTAACAGGGTCTCGATTACATCTATCGCCTCCTGCATAACAAGATCATTATGTTCATCTTCAGCTTGCAGTTTGATTTCGCCAATCAAATCACGCACCATCAATAACGGAAGTTCTCCTGAAGCACATTCTAACAATGCATTTTGGTTTTGCTCAATCTCAGCCAAAAGATTAGACCGCTGTTGAATCAATTCTTGGCGTTGCTCAATAACGTCTCCGCCCTTGATTTTATATTGCTGATGTAATTCATCTATTTTGGCCCTTTGACCTTCAATCACTTGACGCAATTGGTTAATTCGAGTATCAATATCAGATAACTCTACTTCTAAGGTTTCTTTTTCTTGGAGCAATGAATCAATTGCAGTATTTCCGTCTTGCTGTTTAGAGCTTTTGGCTAATCGTCTCAGAATTTTTGAAAGGTCACTTTTCAAAACATCCAAAACGCTTATCCCAAGCATAGAGCGAATGGATTCTTTCATCTGAACACTAGTCTCATCTACAGCTAATTCAGCGATCTTCTCTCCATCGAAAAAAAAGAAACGCGACAAGGCACTCGGTAAGATGTTTTCAATAAACATGGACCAATTCTGGGTCAAAAAATCACTATAATTTCCGTTTTCCCAAACAGCAATTTTTTCTTCTGTTTTTTTGGAAATAGCATCCCATTCACGACGCACAAGATATTCATTATTAGAACTTTCATTCATAACAAACTTGAGTTCTATTGAGGTGGGTAAATCTCGGTTGCTTTTATTCACACGGGAGCGAAGGTATCCCCCATATGTTTTATATGTGCTTTCTCTGTAAGCGGTCGAATTTGCCCCGTAGAGCGACAGTAATATTGCTTCTAAGAAAGTTGTTTTGCCTCGCCCGTTCATTCCACCTATTAACACAATTGGATGTTTGTGTGAAAACGCAAAAGAGTTTATGCCGGCATAAACGCCAAAGTTTGTCATGGTGAGTCTTTTTATTATCATTCACTTTCATCCTCGACATCTGTAGTTTCATCCATGGGATAGTCTAAGAACTTTTCATTATATTGACCACCCAGCTGCTTTTTACGAATCATTCGATCTGAATAATACTTCGTAGCATCAGCTTCATTTTGGTAAAAGGTACAACGTATGGCCTTTTCGACATCATCAAGGATGCCTTTCCTATCATTTAATCCGGAAGCACGATTTTCCAAATCAATTAATGTGTACATCATCTCAAATGCGAGTTCTTCATCTTTACACATATTTTTGCAAACAGTAGATAAGATATCCCATTCTTCTTTAGAGAAATTATCCAGATGGATCCAATCTGGATCATCGAATGGTTCCCTCATTACTCGCTGATAGATTGTAGGAACAGAATCAAGGAATTCATGCTTATCAAACACCCAAATCCTACGAATAGCACGTAATTCCTCAATTCTGATCAGTTCGAGATCATGAAAATCTTCAGGTCCTGTTTCGTTTATATGTTTTTGGATTTCAAGGAGTCTTTCTAACCAATGCTCTCGTACTTCTCTTTTATATGGACCGTGAAATAGCTGGCCATAACTGCCCTGAAGATTACCACGCATACGCCTAAAACTACGACGCTCTCGATCACCATCTTGATTGCCGAACTCATTTCTGAACTGTAGTAATGGCGTCATCCATTCTTTTTCTTCATCGTTGGCTATCATGGCTTCCATGGATTTGTCGCTTTCAACCATTGTGCAGACCCAACAACCAAATCTGCTTTTCCCGCACGAAGGAAGACTCTGATCCACCATCAAAGGGCACTCATTATCAGCAGTAGCCCCTCGATACATGGTCATCAGATCTGTATTAGAGTAGCCCCATGGATTTTTATATTGCATTAAAAAGATCCACACATCATCATTGGACCAAGACTCAAGTGGAGAAAAGACCAACTCATTAGCTAAGGTGGGATTCGGACTTAGCAATTCTCGAACTCTTTTCTTCTCAAGATTAGTCATTGTACGATTTCTTCGAGCACTCTCCTGTTTACGAGTGCCAAGCACCAAAATAATTTCACCGTGTTCGGCAATTTTGCTTTTTATAAAGTTGTTTACAGGCTGAATCTTTAGCCTATCGGTACACCAACGGTACTTCATTCTAGGAAATGGATATCCTCTGCCAATCAAATTGACCCAAAAAGTGTTGTCATAATCTGGCGTTAATCGTTCTGGAATGAAAGGCAATTCTTTCTTTTTGGCTGCTTCTTTCATTGCTTCTAATGATTTTTCCACCCATTTAGAAACAACAGGTGATTCAACTAAGGTATCGGTATTCATAATATGGATTGGCTTTTTCCTTAGATCAATCGGCAATGATTCAATTGCCATCCATACGAGCTGAACAGCTGCAGTGCTATCTTTTCCGCCCGAATACCCAATCATCCAAGGAATGTCATCGGACAGATATAAGTTTTGAACGGTCGTGATTAAACCCTTTATGTAATCGTTTGTTATAGTTCCCATATTCTGTTACATCCTTATTCAGAAATTGTTTTTTGTAGAGCCTTTTCTGCAGCTACTTCATCGACGGATAAGGGAATCCCTACGGCACTCTTGATCACATTTGCTATTAATAATGCCGCTTTTTTACTGGTAATAATTCTACCGTTTTGATTAATGGCTCTAAGGTACCATTGCTGTGAACCTCTATGCCAATTAACATGATTTAGTCTGGTTAGGCATTCCTCCATGTCGATTTCTTGATGCTGGAAAAGATAATTCCCTATTCGCCCTAATGCATGGATCACGATGCTTTGCGTAGCAATATAATTCTCACGCAAATCAATTTTGGTTATTTCCTTGTGTTCCAATTCCTGCCATTGAGGCATATGCTTACAAACACAATTCCAAAAATCCAGCAGAAATTCTTTCGCATTGTCAATGGAGCCACGCCCTACGATGGTCTTGTTCGCTGTATAAAAAGTATTTAACGTAAATAGACTAGAGGAGAACTTTCCAAGGATATCTTTTTCTTTGTCGGTATATGCATTTAAAAATTCAATTCTACTTATAACATCTCGTGTCATTACTGCCATCTGATCGCGCGAATCATATAACTCTGAAATAGAATTAGATGTTTTAACCGCATTTTTATTTAAGTCTGTGAAAATCTGTTGGCTTCTTGCAAGTCCTTTATCTGCAAAAAAAACGATAGGAATTGTTTCATCTCCAAGAGAAGGCTCTTCCTTGAGTGCTTCCAAAATAGCAGCTTTTCTGTGCTGACCATCGTTGATTAAGAATTTAGAGTCCATATTAACTTCCAAAACTCCAGCGTCAGCCGTACCAGAAGCAGAAGAAAATCTGAAATCACCATCTATTGAGGCCGCTAACGCAGAAAAAACGTATGACTCTCGATTGTCGAGAATATAGCGGCTAATTATTGGGATTCTAGCCTCGTTTATCTTTCGCTGAGCTCGGTATTCTGGTAGAACATATTCGTCGTCAGTTGGGAATAATTTGGATAACATCTTGAGTGGAACCATAGCAATATAGTATTCTTTTTCTGCCTGAATTCCTTTAACTACTGGAAATTTATAAACAAAATCCATATTGATTTCCTCACATAAAAATGGTCGCGGCATATACGTAAGTATCTACTTAAGTATATGCCGCGACTAGAAAAAAGTCAATCGAAAGGGTCATTTGTTGATAAAGGATAGTCTGATTTTTCCTTCCAAAGATTCTCGCTTAATCCACATTAAAACTTTCTCATTTAAATCAAGCAAAGTGGCTTTTCCTGCCGTCATCTGTGCTAAGAATCCAATTGTTTCCTGATCCATGTTCAGGCTTTTTATCAACGCCTCTGCACTGGACATTGCCGCTCGTAGCTTTGTGAGAACTTCAATATCACCGGACCAAATTTCTGCAGCTTTGATATCTAAAATACATGTTTCAACCTTATCAAACTCTATACCGCTAATTACCTTCAGGGTGTTTACGGTTGAAGCCGTATAAATAGAATAGTGTTTACCCCATTCCTTTTTGATTCCGCTTTGAATTGCCTTAATGTTATTCTCAGCAGTAGCTACACCGTCCTTATCAGTAAAACCAGATTGTGTGATTGCTTTTAAACTTACAAATAAATCTGAAACATTTGATTGCAATGAATCTGATAAAACAAAGCTTAAGTTATCACTTGCGTATCTTAACGCATTGGAGAAAACCTGTACCTGAGCAACCAAAGAACGATATTTGTTATCTGTCGCTTCCTGCTGGGCTCTATGATCACGAAGCATCTCCAGACGACGCAAGGATTTCATTTCCTGAATTTTTTTATTTAAAACATCAATTATCATACTTGCGCCTCGCTTCCAAGCAGTGCGATACACTCATCAATTACTTCGAATTCATTTGCATATCGATCTGTTCCAGTTGCATAATCCTGGATTTCTCCTAGCTTTGCCTTCCGGTTTGCAAGTTGTCTATCTACCTCTATCAAGGCGTTTTCTAATTGCTTAAATAAATCTAACAGCGGCTGTAATTCGGCGATGGGATCTCCAGAAAACGTCATTAAAATGGTTAGTGGATCGTTTTCATCAAGGATGTTTTTAATATCTCCAATTGCCTTTGCTATTTGCTTCGCATTCTTTCTGACTAAATCGGGTGCGAAAAACTTCACATTAATTATTGCATTATTGCTTTCGTTATAAAATTCCTTGACTTTGCTTGCTAAATCCAAAATGTCCTCTTCATCAATTTCATCACTGTCAAAGCGGTCAAAAACGGTTTGAATAATCGTTCGAGCATTATTGACCTCTGCTTTGGCAACGGGGCCTATACGATCAAGGATTTCTTTGAGGTAGGTAAAGACATCCTTTCTCAGTTTGACTACATCCGTTGACTCCAATGCCTCGGAGGAGATGGTTAGTTTGTTCGTTTTCACACGTCTCACAATCTGACTTAGGCTCGGTTCGTCAAGTACAATTATTGAATTGCCATCACCTTGGGGAATGTTGAAATACTGTCTAACAGTCTCTCTATTGGCTATGTCAGCTCCTTTTTGGGAAAGTACTGTGACCAAAGCATTCCATTCTTTTGAATGATAGTTTTTTGCTGCTTTGGAGGTCTTTGAGTCAAACAAATATTGTGCAGATAGGTTTTTGAGGCTTTTTTCCCTAAACTCTCCACAAAGAATCATGCGATACATTTCAGCTGCAACAGCTGCTTCAATGTAACTTGTCTCTGATACGGATTTTTCATTTACAGCGGAAATCAATTTATTCTGGATGTGAAAAGACCAAGAAGTAATTAAGTACGCATCCAAATCTGAATCTGTATAATTCCAGCTTTGTGATCCCAATTCACGCCATCGAATAAAAGCACTAATGATGGTCACGGATTCCCAATTTGCAGGCATAATATAAAAGCCGGAATTTCTCATTTTTGTTTGGTTTTCAAACGTTACCAGCCTTACAGTTGATTTTCTAACCTTTGAAACATTGTCTGAAGAGATACCTTCTGTTTGCCAGTTAATAGAAGACCACAAAAAATCGCAAATATCTTCTTGCGCTTTACGGAGCACGCCACTCGTTCCACCAGTGGCCGAGATATCGATAACCTGGCCATTGGCCCAATTACTTAGCGTCCCAATAGCTTTGGACACCTTTTCCTGAATTTGCACAGGAACTTCGGTACTTGGTTTTAGATCAGCAGTTGGATTAGGTTTAGTTTTGGGCACAGAGTCCGGATCAGGCTTAGGTGAAGGCGCAGCTCCTTGAGATAGGCTTAGAAGGGGCAATCCAAGCTCCTCAATAATTTCTTTTTTTACGGAGGACAAGAATACTTTACCATCCTGGGTATATTGGTCAGGACTTCCATCCCCCCATATACTCAGGAAACGCAATAGCCGTTCTGCTTGTTGTTCATCTTTTACCTGATTATGAATCTGAAAGCTAAGGGTTGTATTAACGTTAACAATATTGTATTTAATACTAGGAAACTGCGCTCTATTCTCAAGTATATCGGTTACTATGGGCTCGATAATATCTCGAATAATGTAGCGGGGAGTCTGGTGTCCTTTTGTCAACTCATATTTATATAGATACCGAATACAGTTTTTGGTAAAAGGGTAAAGGCATAGTTTTTTGTCGTTTTCAATCGGAATAAATTCCCATGCAGCACCTTCTTTTACGTCATGCACTGGATACTCGGCAGCAGTAGCGTGGTTTTTCATCCATAAGGCTATTCTATCCTCCGGAAGTGACATCGTATTTAGATATCTTCCGACAAACTCGAAAATGCCATTTTCATCAAACGCATCACTTGGAATAAACACATACTGGGTAATACGATCCTTGTGATTGTCTCGGAAATTCCGCTCCAAGTAGTTGCTGGTGGTACCAACTATAGATGATATTCTACAAAGGTTTTCGCCCTCGTTCATTCCGGTATGCTCAACAATTAGTGCATCAAGGAGTGCATCGTCAACGCCTGTAAACGAGGTGACATCCTCAATAAATAAAGTGAGATTTTTACCTATACGATATAATTCTCGTCTAATATCTTGGAAAATATCGCGAAAATCTCCCGGTTCAATTCCCGCACATCTTTGAATGACATCATTAACAAATTGATTTAGATATGCAGCTATTTTTTGTGCGTCTTCAGTTCCACTTTCGTCAGCCATTAGCTCCCGTGCCATTTTCTCTGCTTTCGGATCCGCTCCGGCACGATGAATATCCTCAAACAAGTCTGGGGAAACAAAAAAATCTTCTGGAATAAACTGGGCAACTGTGTCCCGATCAACGGAGGAGTTTTCTGCAACCTTGGAATAGATGCGTTCAATTGGTCCGTCGATTGACATAAGATGCGCCTGGACAACTTCATTGTACAAGAAGGAGGCCAAACGTTTTCTTCTAACATTTGTTAGTCTTATATCATGACTTTCATCATCACATTCAACTTCGTTGATGAAATCATGATATATACGTCCTTTTAACTTATTTTCATCTTCATATACAGTTGCTCGAACCAAACGATCAAAAACCTCTTTATTAGCAATCTCCTTTACCTCAGTAGTTTCCAATAATTGGCGAATAGTGCCTTTTAAAGTATTATCACTTCTGCGGATAAACAGCACTACTTCATTCTCGGGCTTATCGTATTGAAATTTTGCTTCGAACCATCTGATTAAGTGGGATTTACCAGTACCGCTTTGACCATAGACTGCGATAAACTGGTGCCTATTGTCCGGATTTAATACGTATTTTCGATAAACCGCTTCTTCGGAATAATCTTTCCCTCCGGTTGGCATAATATCAAAACGGCTAAGCAAGTGTAACCTTTTAATTGCAACATGTGTTGCAAGAAAGTCGCCCTGGGAGGTTGTAATTGAATCCGGTTTGACTACATAAGAGAGTCTATCTTTTGCTATGCTTAAATCCATATTATACCTCTTCCTTGCAGAGCGTAATATTGGTAACAGTCCCGCTTATTGGGTGTGCCTTAAGTGGATACAAATTCCAAATATCTTCTTGGTCCAAAATGTGTTCCAGCTTAATAATTCCTGCATCGTGCAATGTCCGCAATCCGTTTGAAACACCGTAATTCAGCTGTCTATTTGAGGGATCATGACTAATAATAATATTGCTATATGGTTGAATTTTTGCCATAAAGTCCCCGAAAGAATATCTATGTCCTTTTTCTATTCCAGCCATTGAAATGATATCTTCTAAAAACTTGGCTGCATTCGGAATAAAGAACATATCCTGCAAATATCCAAAGCCTAAATAAGAAACCCAGAAGCGCCAGGCACGCATAGCCATTGCATCAACAGGCCTATTCAGTTGCTTGCTCATAATCGGTGCCAAGGCAACTAGACTTTTTTCGCCATTAAGAACGTTACTATCCATTTCGAAGTAGGCCTTTGTTACCTGATAGAACTGACCATTTTGAAATTCGGAAAGAATCCCATTGATATATCTACGCATGGAAGCGGTGGTTTTTATGACACTGGTGTCTACTGCCAACGAAATCATATTGTCTGACACCGTAATTAATTGCAGTTCTTCAGCGGCGGTTCGGTAGTCTGAATAATACGACGATGTCTGCTTAAGATAGTCGGGTTCCATTTTAGCTTTCAAGTCAGAACTTGAAATCGCTCTTTTCTCGACAATCTTACATAGTGTAAATACTCGCTCTGGTATAGCAGGCGTTACCATTTTCTCTCGAAACATACATTACCTCCTCTAACAGGAAAGGGCTTTTGTAGGAATTACTGGACCAGCGACAAGATCAGAAAAAACTTTGTCAAGCCAGTCAAAATATTGATTCTCGTCAAGAATATGGATCACTTTCATTCCCGGATGCCTGCTTAGGTTATTCATCGAAAACTTAAGTAGTTCATAAATTTCTTTAGGAGAGCCACTATAATAAATTGCAACAATTCCCGACAAATAGTAAAAACTTTTCTTTTTCAGCAACGCTTTCAAATCCTTAGGATTTAGAACAAGTACATTTGAAGATTCGGCCATAGAACAAAGACAGCTCTCGATGATATCTTCGTTTTCTGATACAAACGCAGAAATTCTAAGCTGACTTAGTCCTTTAAACAAAAGTGCCTTTTCATTGGATGTGGGAATAACAACAACATCATCGCCGCCTCCGAACAATGCCAGTTGATCATTTGCCAAAGTAACCAAAGGACTAGTCACAGAAACCTTGAGAGGATAGTCCATGAAATCGCTTTCCACTGCAATCGAATGCGCATTACATCCTGCGCAGTATTCAGAAACACGATCATATGTTTCGTAAAACATTTCTGACCAGCAGCGAGTATCAGCGTTTTTTATGGCAGATTTCATAGCGCGAAATGTTTCTTCATAATACTCCCATTCCAGCGAGCGTAGTTTTTCAATTAAACTATTTTGTTGTTCACCCTCAACACGAAGCCGATCTTCTTGTATTTCAATAACAAAGATATATTTGGATTGTTGCGATATGACTTCGTTAATATTGATCAGTCCGTAACGCCGAAGAAATAGTATCACATAGATATTCCAGTTCATGTCTGCATCTGAGGTGGGCGAGTCATCCCAAATATCTTTTGCCGCATAATTGGGCTTTACAGAGGTATCGATATAATTATAATTACCAATTCGTTTCGAGCATTCGCTGTTGTACATGCTATTCCAACGGCCAACAATTTTTTCTGTTGTCATCACCTTTTTGGAAATACGTCCGAAGGCAATATTTATATCGTCTGGATAGATGCACATTACACTTAGACATGGCAGGCGATCTCGTCCACCTCTTCCGAGCTCTTGGTAGTAAGCATTAGGATTTTGCGGAATGTACATGTGCAAAACGGTTCTTACATCAGCCTTATCAACTCCAACACCGAAAGCGGAGGTGGCAACCATAATTTCGAATTGATCATCAACCCAAGCGTCTATGAGTTCTTTCCGTTTTGCTCCGGTAGTTAATCCCGTAAAGGTCTTAACGTTCTTAATTCCTTGTCTGCTTAAAGCATCGGCAATCTCGGCGGCATCATCAGGACGTGCTACATAAATAATCATAGGATGGGGCATCTTTTTTACCAACTCAATCATCTTCTTGGTTTTATCGGTAAAAGATTTTGATTTCACTAATGAATATCGAGGCTCGTGACGCAAAGAATCACATCTAATCTCTATCCAATTTTGCCCATCCTGAGAAAAGAGAGTTTTAAGAATACTAATACAGTGCTGTTCAAATGTGGCTGAAAGCAATACTGTCCTGATATTTGGATTACTTAACATGAGTTTTTTTCGCCAAGATTCAAGACATTGATAATCGATTCTGAATGAAGCACCCCAGTCTACAACAATATGCGCCTCGTCTATAATGATATTCTTTAAATAGCGTGTGGCATTGGCTTCAGCTACCACTCCAACGAAACCAGAGTTGCTAATTAATGCTTCTGGCGAAATAAAGAGTGTTTTTGCCTTTTTATTTTTGATAGCTCTTAATATCGGTCTTGCGTCAATTCCACTATTATATGAAAACACTTCCTCATCAATGTTTTCAGATTTTATGATTTCTTTGGCAACACGAACCTGATCGATAGCTAGAGATACTGTCGGGACAACTACTATAGTCAAACCTTCTCTTTGATAGGACATGGTTTGGGTAATAAGACTCTTGCCACCACCAGTGGGGAGAGAAACAAGTGTCGTATAGCCATCCGGTGTATTTAAAGCTCCGTACACTGCTAGCTTCTGAGCTGTACTCTTAAAGTATTTATATCCCGTGAGTTTTCTGATTAATGGGTCTGTATGTAAATCCTCATTATTCTGACTGACTTGATTCGCTTCTTGGTGCATGAATACTGTTTCTACAAAAGAGGAATTGACATATGCAGGAGATTGATAAGATGCGAAGTATTCGTTGCTTTGATAATCTTTTGCAATACCAAACCCGTTATTTTCTGGAATATCGATTTCTTTGAGCGAAGTGCGCACTTGAAGAACCAACAAATAATTTCTGAGTGCCAGCAAAAAGTCTCCATAATAGCATGGATTAGCGGAATACAGATCAAAGGCCCTCTTCAGTCGCTTCACTGTTTTTATCTCAAACAAATCGCTAGCGTCAGCTAAAGGCTCTGTATCTGGTAACCGCCACTCGCTCTTTTCGTTTATGTACGATTCGACAAGCTGGTTAATGATCCATTTGTCCATATGACTTATTCACCATCCAAACAAACGCTGCAGAGTCAAGTGATACTTTAGGCCGGCGTATGGCTTCAAGAAGAATATCTTGTTCTTTTTTTAGCTCATCTATTTTTTCGTCACCGATACCATAGAATTCGCTATTTGCCACTCGCGCGGACAAGACACGTTCCATTTCTTCTCTTGCACCGCGGATATTTGATCTACGCTTGAACTGTTCTAACGCTTTTTCATAAGCAGCTTTTTTTGCTGCGGTAACAATATCAATCCACTGTTCTTCGGGATAGTTGGTTTTAAACCATGCAATGTTTGTTGCACCTGTAATTTCGTCTTTCAAATATCCAGCTGATCGGCTCCGCTTTCCAAGATGAATCGTTTTGCCTTTATTAAAACCAGCGTTAATGATACGATTATATTCTCGAATAACTTTTTCGTCAGATACTGATTCCGGATTTTCAATTCCGATTGCTATAACAACCTGTTCTGACATCAAATAACTTCGATAGGGGCCTAGTGCATAGGCAGATACTCCTCGATCAAGCAGATATACCTCATTGGGAGCCAAGGTCCAAGTAAAAATTAAGCCTTTCCAATTGATTTCTGAAGGCACCGCAAACGCACTAGCCCTGCCCTTGCATGAATTAATTGCATTATTAACAATGCAATCAAAAATATCATCCCCAGGAGCAAAAAAATGTAAGTAGTCGTTTTCGATCGCCATCTTCCTAATAAATGTCCCGCGGATAGATCTTTCTTGATTTTTTACGGACTTGCTTTTACTGTAGGCCTCCTGCACCTTGTTAACAAAAACATTTTGCTCCGAACTCAAATAGTCGTTCCAGTGAGGTGGGATTAGTTGAGAGTTGATCGCAGACTTAGGTGAAAAAGAAGCTGCGGTATAAGTTACGACACCGTATTTTTCACCAAACCCTCTAAAACCGGCCAAGCTAGCCCAATTAGTCATAGTGTTTGCAAATAATTCATTTTCATTTTGAGCATAATAATCTACAAGGCGCTTTAACTCCACAAACATCGGGCGATACATAAAGCCGGCAGCATCGTAGTTTTGCTCTTTGCGCACAGCCTCACGCATGGTATTAGCCAAATCGATTATTCTAGGGATCCTGTCAAACAGACCATATCTGAAATCTTGCTTAACAGAATCAATAATCTCTGTATTTATATCTTTCATGATGATTTCCATACCGCTTAGAGACTGTGTGAAAATCTTCAATCCCTTATTCCAGAAACCCAACAATGCTTCTTCAAAGGTTCCTTCAGTATGGACAACCACCGAAGTCACCACCGGTCGTGACAAATCACGTTCCAACCGGTCCAACCGCCCAATACGCTGTTCAATCATATTCGCGTCCCACGGAAGATCTATGTGGACAATATAATCTGCACACTGAAAATTTCGTCCTTCGCCACCAGAATAGTCACATAACATAATTCGACAAGCGGTTTCGCTCTGAAAGCGATATGCATTGAGTTCAATTTCTGTTGAATCAAGTCCAACACCGAAGAAACTGATTTCCTCAGATGAAAAAACGGCTTCTAGCGCTTTTTTATATGCAGCAAACGTCTCTGCGTAATTGGTAAAGAGAATGATCTTTTTGTCATAGTACTCATCGAACAATAAGTTCAGGACAGTTACAATTCTAGTGCAGTATTCGGCATCATACATATCTGGATCATCCAGTATTTCTGGCAAATGCCGTAAAATATGTTCCTCTGAAAGCAGCCATTGATTTGCTTCAGTAATGATTTCATTATTTATCGAAATATTTTTCCCTTTTAAGGATGCAAGTTGTGCGGTAAACGCCCAGGGAGAACTAAAAAAGGATTCTAACAACGGTTTTACAATTGTTTCAACATCGAATATATTATCAGCTAACCATTTCGACATTAGTTGATAACAAACAGCTTCATGCGTATTCTTGTCTTCATCAAGAGCATAGGAAAATAATGCAAGTTCTCTTGTAGGGAGAAGTCTGGCTCCATCGTCGTGAACTTCCAATATTTTCCTTCTATTGCGGATAATATTACTTTCAACCTGGTAGTTACTACAGATATAAGAGATTATTACTTTAATCTGATATACACCTAGATCTTCAGCGTGAAAATCGACTTTTTGCAATAGTGCAGTAAGTTTTTCGTCATTTATTTCTTCGCATACTTCTTCCAAATTATCACGTATTTCTTCGTAAAGTTCTTCACAATCATCTGACTCATGAGGATCAGATTCATGTTCACGCGAGGTACTAATCTCTTCTTCAAAATCACCCAAATCATCTAAAATTAGTGTTGTTCTTTGGATAATTCTGCTTTGCTTAGAAATTATAGTACTAAACTGCTCAATGCTATACTCATCATACTTTTGCGGTTGCAAAAGCCGCAAAAGATCTAGATATTCTTCCTTCCTTTGCTGTACCGGTGTTGCGCTTAAAAGTAACATGTTCCGAGAACGTAAACTAATTGAATGTAACGCATTGTAATGCTTCGTAGAGGCAAGATACCTATGTACTTCATCAACGATAACAAAATCCCAATGTTGTCGAATGTCAGCATCAGTAAGCTCGTCGACCGTTTTCATTGACACGCAGTTATCGTCTTTTCCATGGCCGATAGGAATATCGAACTTAAGCAACAGTTCTGTCTTCCATTGCTCTTTTAGCGTGCCTGGGACGATGATTAAAGCATGTTGATGGGCACAATTTTGCATAAAAATCTTCAATATAGAAATGGCCTCTATTGTTTTTCCCATTCCTACTTCATCTGCAAGCATATATCGGCAAGGCTTTTCCTGCAAACAACGCATAATTGTATTAACTTGGTGAGGAAGAAGATAAATTTTTGCTCCTGCAAGTTCCTTAAATCCATACATCGAATTTTCGAGGATATTAATACTCTTAGAAACAACAGCATGCCCCATATACCAACAAGGATTTTGAAATTCGTATTTGCGCAATTGTAGTGCGGGGTCAACTTTTCCGTTTGTGAACGATGCAACGATTTCTTTTTCTGATACGTGAAAAACACATTTATCTTTTACGGCTTGAACATAGTAATGGTAGATACCATCTTTTGCTTGTGGACCAGATAAAATGCTGCATAATTCTCCATTTGCTATGACCTCTGAACCGTGAAAGAAACTGCAATGATCCAGCATACTAATGGGCAACTCAACAGTTCCCTTAGGCATATCTTCAAAAAACAAAGAATACTGAAAGGGATCATGAATTTTTACTGTGGCAGTTTTCTTAAATTCGTCTATCTTTGTGATTTGACCACAAGCAAAAACACGCGGATCAGACATGCTCTCTATATCAGCAGGGAATCTAACATACGTTTTCTCGGTGAGCATATGTATCTACTCCTTAGCATCCCAAACTTGAGTAATACGCAGCGCAGAACTCTCTATTAGAGCAGTATTGACACCACAAATCTACTTCTTTTCGGAAGACTTTTTTGTGCAAACTTTCTTTTGACAATTCCTCCGCGATTTTTTCATTGGAAACGGCTGGGAATTTATCATACAAAATATTCTTTCTAGAGGTTTTAGGATCAGCCAACTGTTTGTAGATGAACAGCTCTCTAATCATCATGAAATGGCGTTCTTCGGCTGTTAATGTTGGGAAACTCTTTGTTTTGTTGTTCAGCATTCGATGGCGGATATTATTAATTACGTCCATTCGGTTAACGTTCAAAATAAACGGGAAGTATTTTTTTAATTCATCAAATGCATCGTTCAAACGCTCCAGCAAAACCGTCTCGCTCAGAGGAAGTCCTTGTAATTCTTCTTTTACATGGTTTTCAAGTAAAACCTCTAAATATTTAACAAGCAAAAAGGTGTCCTTATATACAGTGTTTCCTTCAATAAGTGTTTCCAACAAAAACTTATACTTGCAAATCTTATAGCGATAATAGTCATACTCGCTATATTTTTCTTGGGAAATTCCTTCACATTCTATATGGGAAACACTGGCGTTGTTGGAGCCGGTTCTTGTGTCTTTGAAAGGATGCGTTTTGACGCCAAGTATTTTAAGAAGGTAATATGGAGCACGTTCTTTATCGCCATCACGCTTTACAAAGCTAAGTTTGAATTTGGAACGATTGAACTCTAAGCCGAAGAGAAGTGCATATCTTTTGAAATTTTTATACTCTTTCCTAGACTTGACAAATACCTGATACTTCCAGTCGACAGGCTCCTGCGCCACCTCGAAGAACTTGTCCGTTAATGGCCAGGGAAAGTCTGCTCTTTTAATAGAATCCATATCCTCATCAGACAGACATGCAAAGTGATATACTGTCTGTTTTCCGTCTGCTCGCTTTTTTTTACTGCGCAAGATATCGCCGTCGATTTGTTCGAAATCTCGTACAATCCAGTTTGCACTTTTTCCAGGCTTTGTTTCCTGAACAAGATAGATCGACATTGTGGCTTTGAGACACTCAAAAGATGCGGATGCATCAATATTTTCTACTTCCTGCAACCGATCCAATACACGGCGAATGATATCTGTAAACTCTTCACCTAAGTCACGAGAATCTAACACGTCATCTTGGAGATATCTTTTCAAACGTTTATAAAACTCTCTGAAATTGTGAGCCTGATTTTCAAAGTCCTCATAGAAGTATGCTGCTAATTCATCTAAATCTGTTAATGCCCGCTCAATTTTCTCAATTTCATCTTTGCTAACAGTATAATATGAAATATGGCTTACAAATTCCTTTCTGGTCTCGTCAGTAAGATGCTTCTGGTTTTTTCTCAAGCGCTTTAACCTAGAAAGCATGTCATCTATAGACGAACAGCCTTCAAAAAGAGCTGATAGCTTTCTCCAAATGGAAGATAACTGTCCCAAGTAATCTTCCTTTAATATGCCAGCTTCTAGACATTCCTTGATATCATTAATATCCGATATAAGAATTTCATTATTAACGGCATCCCACATATTAGCTATCGCCAGGAAGAAATGACCAAGGGGATAATCTAAAAACTGACGTTCTCCAAATTGCTCAGGAAAATAGATTTTTAAAATATTATTGGCCGAACTGTCTGCAGCATAAATTTGCTCACGCATCATCCCCATTGGGTTTGTGGGGTCCGCCTTTTCAGCGGCCATAAATATGTTGGCAACATAACTTGCAAACTCCGTCATATTATCAAACTCAAGAATTTCATAGTTGTTTTCTTGAGCGATGCTGCTAGCCTGACCATTAATCAATTTGCCAAGACTGTCTGCCAAAAGATTCCCCTGATAGCTAATCGCATTCTTTAGTGTGGGTCTGAACTCTTGGCCGCCGAAGTCTGTAATTGGGCAATCAAAGGCAGTATAAATGTCAATCCACGTTTGATAAGCGTTTTTATATTGTGGTTGATAATTAAAAAGAAGAATGACTTTCTTGTACTTGGCAAACTGTTCAATTGCACGAAGCATAATAGGCGAAAACTGATGAACACCGTGGACTACTATGCGATCCTTTGAGATAGAGGTCGCATCAAATTCGTTTCCATGTTTACTGTCATCCATGGTTTTGACCAGCACTTCATCAAGAGTGGCCTCATCGAATTCGCTTTTCAAAAAGAAGTCTTTGATTTTATCTGAATTTATAATCTTTTTATAGACTTCAACAATAAATTTCTGTTCCGGGGTGAGCTTGTCCACCAGAATATCGTGAGTATTAATGTTTAATTCAAACATGACCCGGATGCTCTCGAACACTTCTTCTCGATTGAAAAGAAAAGCTCTAGAAATATTTTCCTGCAAGTTACTTCCCAATATTGAAGGGAGCCCCGCCGCAATAATATTGTCGATATCAGTATGCTGTTTGACAATTCCTGCGGTACTTTCCCAGTCCATATAAAGGTTGCTAATCAAATTTTGTACTGTTGTCACTCTGCCCTGGAAGAAATCATTCTTATATAACCCCTTTAAACCATTTACCAAGGTCTGAGATACGCAAAAATAGGGACATGATTTTATCTCTTCCCAAAATGGTTCTTTATCAAGGTTATATGGATCTCGATAGGTGTAAATAACGATGGCCATATTACTCCTCCATTAAAGAACCCCAGCTAACAATCGGATTACTGTCGATGTTTTTAATCCACACACAATTCCGAATGGCTCTAGTTAAAGCTACGTAAAGGATTCTGGACTCTTCCGAAATCTGTTCATTTATTTCGAAAGATTCATCATAATTCGAATTGTGTTCACGTACTTTGTTCTCAAACAAAACAGTGTATGCTAGCTTCGAATCAGAATAGTTTGCGTCTAACTTTACTCTTTGAATATCGCTAATATCATCATACGTATAAGGCAGAATAACCGTACCATACTCCAACCCTTTGGATTTATGAATTGTCGTACATATTAATTGGATATCGTCCTCTGCTACATCAATTTCTCTAGAAAGCTGGTGCTGCCCTGTCAAGATACAAACACGTAAATATTCAACAACTTGATTTAGCGTAAGAGTGTCAACCCTCGCGTACTTAATAATTCGCTCCATCAGATACTCATAATTAACCATATAGTGTTTCTGATCTAACGTATTATGGCTATATTGTTTCCACGGTTGGAGTGCATCATAAAGGAGTTTTAACACATATAGGATCGGTTGCGTATAAGCTTCGTTAACAATTTGCTGCCATGTCTTTTTCGTGCGAACCATAAAGAACTCATCAAGAACTCGTGTCAAATCGTCTACACGGGCTTTCAGATCTAATCCATGGTACTTCTGATAGTCTAATACTAAGCCGATGTAATTTGATTCGATAAGGTTCACCATATAGACAGGGTTAGACGCATTATTTAAAGCAAGTACTAGCTTATATAGATCAATCGAAGAGGGCAGTTGATATAGGTCTCCACCTGACTTGATTCTGACTTTCAACCCTTTACTTTTGGCAAACATTACAATCTTATCAACCTGCCAGTTACTCCTAACCAGAATCGCTATAGTCCTTTCCTCTTTGCTTAACGTCGGTTGATTATTCTCAGCCCTTTTTTGCATTATAGAATTGAGCTGAGAAATCTGTTCATTGAGGACATTCACAAATGACTCTGCAAACTGTTCTTCATCCTTAGCGTGACAAGGCACCATCATAAATAAATTTTCGTCTTCAGCGTCGGTGAAAACACAACTGGAAAGACGATCATCTTCTTTGTAAGGAAGATACTGTTGATCCCCCATATGAGAGAAAACGGCGTCAAACTTATCTAGCAACCGATAATCAGTTCTATAGTTTATCGTTAAATGGTAGGTGTTCCAATCGTATAAACTATTTTCCATTAATTGAGTAAAGGCACTAAGTTTCGCACCTCTAAAACGATAGATACTCTGCTTCAAGTCGCCAACTACAAATAGCCTACATTTTTCGTTCATTAATTTTTGAAGCATTTGAAAAATACGAATTTGGACATCATCGGTATCTTGAAAGTCATCGATAAACATATACCTTAATGATAAGGATTCCAGTTTTCCGGGAAGTTGCTTCAATACTTTTTCCAGTAAGATAATGCATTCTTTTAAGTCCATACGGTTTGAAAGGTGTGTATTTTCTGAATAGATTTCTTCGGCTGGAATAATTGTTTTTTCGATTAGTTCATTGAAATATGGGATAGTATTATCAACAGTTACACCCATTTCAGAAGATTTAATTTGTTTTAAATCAACACTCTTTGCCAATAGGCGATCTGCTACAGATATAACTTTTTTCTTCAAATCATAGACATGCACAGGTATTTCATTAACAAAATTAGAATTTTGCCCTTCCATATTGGCCAGGAAAGAACTTAATAATTCGTCGTAAATTTTTTCCCTCATGTATTCATTTGAAGAAATTCGAAAGTTAGTGCCCAACCCCGTATAGAGGACCTCATTTCTCAAAATTGACAATGCAAAACTATGAATTGTTGAGATATGGGCGCGATCAGTATCTTCAACAAATTTCAAATATAGCGGGTTACTAGTTAGCACAAAGTAATTCACAAACATCTGCTTAAGCCGAACTTTCATATTATCCGCAGCGTCATTTGTGAAAGTAACCATTGCCACTTCATCTGCGATATTGGAAACGGCACCTACTTTTTTATTGCACAAATAAGCGACTCTTGAAACCATGGAAAAAGTCTTTCCGGTTCCAGCGCCTGCTTCAACTAGAGTATTATTCTCTGTAGGAGCATGTTCAACTAAAAACTGCTGATAATTAAAAGTAGTAGCTGCTCCCAGTTTCTTGAGTATTGCATCAGATTCAGCATCTGTATGCCCTTCTTCAATATCAAATTTTGAAGAGCAGTACTCATGCAAATCGTTTACCAGATATATTTCCAAGTTAAACGCTCGAGTAGAAGTAGCGCCGGAAAGCAACCCTTTTTTATATCCAAGGCTCAACTTGTTACCACTCGGCTGAATATTGGTTGCTTTATATTTATTATTAAATGCAGATATGATTGCTTGATATGTAGACGGTTTATCAACAAAAACAACTCTTTTAATCCCTAAAAAGTATTCGCTTGTAATCTGATCAATTTCTGCCAAGGACATTTCGCCAGAATGCACGGACAAAATAGAATATGGCTTGGATACGCTATCAATACGATCTCTGTGCTGTACAAAGTCTGGCTCCCATCTCTGGCGAAGTTTATTCATTAGGTCTAACGAAAAATCCGCGTGAGGAATCAGCTTTGACGCATCATATCCTTGCTGTAGTTTTGCCAATAATGCTTCTGTATTTTCCAAATCTTCTTTGAAAATTGTAAACTGTTCTTCAGAGACAATGTCCAAATGCGATATATGATATTCTGCTTTTGTGATAAACGGATAGCAAACCATATCAAAAACAAGCGGGCTTGTATTATACTTCTCAACGATTTTATTTAGAAGTGCAAATTTATATGCTCGCGCCTGTTTTTTTGGCGAACGTTGGGGCTTTTTATAGCCATCGACAATAATATTGTCGACACCCTGAACACTGATTTTATCAGCCAACCAACCTTTAACTTCTACAATTAATACACCAACATTTTCAATAAATAAGCAATAGTCAAATTCGCGCCCATTAATTTCCCGATTATTGTACACAATAATATTGTTTGGGAGGTATGAGTTGAACGCATCCCATACTTTAGCCTCACCATGGAATGTAGGCTTCTGATCTATCATCTTTGCCATGGAACCTCTCCTTTTTCAGTAGAGCTATACTGAAGTTCTTTATTGAGATATCGCATTATTTATATACTTGCCACTTTTAATTCGTGCATCTTTGGGCTTTTCAGCATTTGCAGGAATTGCCCAATAATGTCCTATCTTTATTGCGCCTTCTATTCGTTCCTCAGAACATAAAACATTAATTCGCCTTGCTGAGAGGTTCCATTTTTCGGCTATTTGTTTTATCGATAAATATTCCATAAAAACCTCGCCATGTTGGACGCAAATTATATTACAATTTTACCAATCATAATCAATCACATTATAGTCTTAACCTCGAATAAAATCAATTGCTTGTCATTTCCTGCTGCCCAATATTTTGAGCACCTCACTAATCTGCAAGCAATGTTTCCTTGGCCAAGCCCGGCGAAAACACCGTTATCCCCGTAGGGGACAACTTGCTTGTTGGGATATTCCCAAGCCCTTATGGATCATCACT
>CALXSV010000037.1 GCA_944391235.1 uncultured Clostridia bacterium
GCAGGTTGGCCCGCCGGCTCCTTTATAAGAGATCTCCTGTCCTTTGTAGGTGATGACTTCGATTCCCCGATCCTCCAGCTTCTTTTGAATTTCCGGGCACCCTTCGATAAGCACACATTTTTTCGGCTCCAGCGCCAGAAGATTTGTTCCTAGCGCGTCATACTCCTGGTCGCCGCACTCAATCAATTCAAAGTTTCTTGCCTCCAGATACTCCCGGAAAAATACGGGCATATATTTGGAGTAAACCACTGCTTTGTCAATATCTACAAAGCTGATGATGCTCATGAGATGAAGGCAGGCATCCGGACCGTCTCCGTATGGCATTGGCACAATGATGTATTCATCAATCAAGCCTTTGGTCAGTTCCTTGAACTGGCGGATTCCCTCCTGGTTGGTGCGGTAACCCAATCCGATGGCCACTGTCCGCTCATCGATCCACAGCACATCTCCCCCTTCCATTTTCCCCGGCGGGGTGATATAGCCCAGGGTGGGAACCCCCTGGCTTTTCAGAAACTCCTCGGTAGCCAGAAATTCTTTGCTCCGCAGTTCCTTGCCCATAGGAAAGTAAATTGCTCCCTTACAGGTGATTTTCACCGGATCGTGTGTATAGATCGAGTCCAGTCCACCTCTGGGATCACAGGGCAGTGTGTATACATTCGGCACGTTCGCCCGGATAATCTCCTCAAATCGGCTGTATTCGCGCTTGGCCTCCTCAAAATCCGGACAACCGAAGTATTGAAACGCCTTCCAGTTATCATTCAAGTTCTTCTGGCTGACATACGCAGCCTGGGGCTGTTTCAGCAAAATGGTATCAATTTTCTGTACCATACTCTGACATCCGTAATTCATTTTCATATCCTCCTGTCACAATTCTCACTTCTTTTGATCTCTTTTCACACTCTTCTCATTCCAGAGCAGCTATGTACCTTGCCGGTACGCTCTGTGCTCTGCTTTCACCTGCTCCATAAGGTCCGGATTCCCGTACAGCTTAGCTGCCATGGTAAGAATTAAGTCTGCGGAATTTTTGATTGCTGCATGGGTGTTTGGTTTTGTCATCTCCTCCGCAAACTCCGGCGTATGGCATTGCACCTCCCTGCCTATCCCCATGATGGGATGGAACGCGGGGCAGTGGTAATCTACATTGCCAATGTCCGATGAGCCTGTCATCCCGACGGTTCCCTGTTCCAGCGGGAGACCGAGGATTCGATAGCTCTCCTCCAGGGCGCTTCGCCCAGAGGGGCTGATATACAGCTCATGATAAGGCTCCCCCTCCCGATGTACTTCCACCTGGGTTCGGGTCGCCATCGCGGCCGCCTGAGCACATTCCTTGACCCACTGGGTAATGTCGTTGAGCTGCGCACGTTTGGGCGCTCGGGTTAAAAACTCCACCTCCGCCCGGTCCGGCACAATGTTTGAGGCAATCCCTCCGTCCCTTATTACGCCATGAATACGGGCCTCCTGGATAATATGCTGGCGCATCATGTCAGTGGCATCCATAAACAGCCGCGCCGCATTCAGGGCGTTCCGCCCCTGCTCCGGAGCCGACGCCGCATGTGCCGACGCGCCATGCCAAATGAACTGCAGCCCGTCCAACGCAATGAAGTTCACATCGATCATGCTGGCTCCGCCCATGTGGACCATAATGGCAAAGTCGTACCCATCAAAAATTCCCTGATCCGCCATGAGACACTTTACGCCAATGATCTCCTCATCCGGCGTGCCGATGATATCCACTCCAAACGGCAGCTGATCTTCCACCGAATGAAATGCCAACGCAGCCATCACACTCGCGCTGCCGCTGGCGCAGTGTCCGCAGGCATGGCCCATCCCCCTCAGCGCGTCATACTCTGCTAGAACAGCCATTCGCTTTTCTTTTTTCGGATTGATGATCCCTTTGAACGCAGTCGCAAAGCCGGCAAAGGGATACTCCGTCTCAATTCCATATTTGCGCAACAATTCCACAATCGCGCTGGAGCTGTTATATTCCTGGGAACCGATCTCCGGATTTCGGGCCATATTATCGTTGAGCTGACACGCCTCAGGAAGGTAATCCACCGCCTTACTCAGCAGCATTTCCCTTATACGCCTTTCTTCTTCCATACCGCATCATCCTCCACCAGCAGATTTAGTTTCCAGACCTCCATTTATTTTATTGTAAGTTTGCTCAATTTGCAAATGTTACCCCGCCCTTTTCAGGAATAATTGATCAATGTTGCCACAAAGATAAAGAACATCTGGAGCACAAACATGATTCCAAACAGCGGCAGGAAGAACCGATACCATTTCCCCAAGGGCACCTTTGCAATGCCGCACATGACCGTACAGGCGGCCGTGGGCCACAGCAGATTGGAGTAGCCGTCCCCAAACTGATACGCTAGAACTGCGATCTGCCGGTTGACCCCTGTCAAGTCTGCAAGGGGCACCATGATCGGCATGATCGCTGCAGCCTGTCCGCTTCCGGAAGGAATAAAGAAGTTGATAATATTCTGTGCGACCAGCATCATTTCAGCCGTAGCCCATGTTGGCAGTCCATTCAGCAGCGTACTCAGGGCATAAATTACGGTATCAATGATCATCCCCTGAGACATAATCACCAAAATGGTACGCGAGAGGCCGACAACTACCACCGCCCCCGCCATCTCCTGAATTGAGACGATACAGTCCTGTACGATCTCCTCCGCCGTTCTGCGGACCACTATACCGGTCAGAATCGCCGAAATGATAAACAGTCCCGCCATCTCATTGATGTACCAGCCCAGATTCAATGAGCCATAGATGATCACGAGAATGGTAACAACCATACCCAGCAGAACAATTTTATGGGTAGTAGTAAATTTTTCTCTCTGTTCCAGATCCACCTGGAAGGCGGAAAAGTCCAAGCCGTAAAGCAATCCCCGCTCAGGATTCTTTTTAATTCGGGCGGCATACCACATAACAAACATGATATATGTTCCCACAAACGCAGCGAAAATGATCCACCGGTAGGCCAATCCTGAGAACATAGGCAGATTCGCATAGGATTGGGCTATCCCAATGGTAAATGGGTTGGTGGTAGCAGAGGCAAACCCCACTGCCACAGCTCCCATACACATACATACGCCCACCAGCGCATCATAGCCCAATGCAATGGCCAGCGTGACAAAAATGGGAATCAATCCATACACCGTCTCCATCTCTCCGTAGGTGGAGCCAGCCAATGCAAAGATCAAAATGCAAATCGGAATTATCATTTTGTTCCGCTTGCCGCTTCCGCTCAGCAATGTGTGGATCATTGCGGTAAATGCGCCGGAGCGCATCACACTGTAAACCCAGAAATATCCGGCCAAAATCAAGAAGATAATTTGTGCGCCGTCAATAAACCCCTCCTGAATGGCTACAAATACACGGAACGGGTTGAGAGGATTTTGCTCTACATACTGAAAGCTGGTGGGGTCCACGATAGAGTTCCCTGAGGCATCAGTAACATACTGATACTGGCCCGCAGGCACAATATACGTCAGTATTGCAACTAAAATAACAATGATAAAGAGAACCAACGGACTGCTGGGAAATGTAAATTTCTTTTTCTTCTCCCTTAATGTAGGCATCTTTTTACCCCCCTCTTTGAAAACGTCATGTACGGCAAGGTCAAAATCGCAGCGATAGACAGCTTAGTCCCCCGTCCAGCTTCCGAAACTCCGATACATCTACTGTAACCGTTCGATATCCTAATTTTTTTATCTCTGCCAGCACCTTAGGATATCCTTCTGGAACGATTATGGTATCGTTAATCCATACACAATTCGCCGCATAGGCTTCCTCTTCTGGAACCAACACTTTCTGGAATCTGTCAAACAAGGGGTTTTGGGCAAATTCTCCTGCCGCCAACAGATTATTGTTTTCCAAATAATTGACCCCAGTTTTTAGATGGAGCATCTTTTCCATGGGTACCGCTATACAGGAATAGCCGTATGCGGCAAGAATACTGCCAAACTGCCGGATGCCTTCGGTATTCGTTCTCTCAGATTCCCCGACGTAAAAACAGTCGCCCACCATCATCACGTCACCACCGTCCAGCGTTCCCGGAGTTTGAATGCAGTGAATTGCAGCTTCGTCATAGTATTTTCTGATTTCGTCAATTATCAGCCGCTTTTCTCCATTGCGGGACGGTGCTCCGGGGTTGGTAACCACCGCACACTTCTTGGACAGCACGGCCACATCTTCAATAAAGCAGGAATCTGGAAATGCCTCGTCAGCATCCAGTATCGACACCTCTATTCCGCACTGCTCCAGCGCCCGGATATAGGCGTCATGCTGTTCTAACGCCAACTCATAGATTGGCTTTCCCAACTCTGGTGCAGAGGTAATGCCGTCAACCATGGCCCTGCACGGTCTTCTCACAATGGCGTGTTGGAATTGTCTCATGGTATACTCCTCCTTTTATCCGTGATATCCGTCATTTAGTTCCTCATTTCTTCGTCTGTTTGTATACAATATATTATATATAGTATACTACCCTTTGCGAGCCCGGATGTCAAGAGCAACCTTATGGATCTTCAAACTTTATCTTTTTCTATCTTTTTCCTCTTGCGTATGATATAATGAAAAAAATACCCAGTAATCCCCTTCTCCAAGCCTCTTTTGATTTGTCGCACAGACTGCTCCAACTGTTTTCTCTGTCCGCTCCATTCCGCTTCCTGTGGGAATTTTCATTTTCTCTGAGGAAATTTTTCCGGTCTTGGAGGTCCATTTTTCCAATTTCCTTGTCTTGCGCAGACGGCGTGGATTCCGCCCCATATTTATGAAGGGGATTTCTTTTAATCCTGTGGAGGCAGTTTAAAATGGAAAAATTTAAAACTCTGAAGGACCATGTATACGACTATCTCGCCCAACATATACGAGACGGGAGTATTCAGCCCGGTCAGCGAATCAGCGAGAATATTATCTGTGAAACTCTTAACATCAGCCGGACGCCGGTCCGTGAGGCTTTGATCCAGTTGGCGGCTGAAGGAATTTTGGACAGTCAGACCCGAAAGGGCTTTGCGGTAAAATCTATGTCTGAAGAGACGATCCGACAGATCTATCAGGTTCTTGGCATTTTGGACGGATACGCCGCTAAACTGTCCTGCGGCAGGCTGGCCAGTCAGGACTTTTTGGACATGGCATTTTATATTAAAGCCATGGACATTGCCATTGAGACCGGAAATTTTGAAATGTATTACAAGCAGCAAGAGACCTTTCACAACATCTACATTGATAAATGCGGCAATGAGGTCTTGATTGATACGATTGCCAAAACCCGCAACAAACTGCTTAAAAAGGGCTATTCCGACCACGCAGACGAAAAGTTGAAAGAAGTGTTTTACGACACAAATAAAGAACACCGTCAGATTTACACGCTTCTTCAGGCGGGCAAAGGCGATGAACTCCAGCAATATATATCTGTGATTCACTGGAAACCTGTATATGCTTCCTATGATGTAATTGTATAGTAAAGTGATCCCCGCTTTTCGAAGTCCTGTCGAAAAGCGGGGATCACTTTATCGAAACTTTTGCATCATAGTATCAATTGGCGTAATTTATCCTTACCATTCCCGTTTCAGAATTTTAAACCGGCACCCGAGCTTTCCCACATGTGCTTTTCCCACCCATACTTTGCCGCGGGCGGGACGCTCCTGCAAACCGCCTTCTGCCGCTCCGGCACGCTTATATCCCCCGTCTTCTTTGCATCGGATACTCCCACGTCCTGTCCTCAGACCTCTCATTTTTTCTTGGCGCAACCAAAGGCTTGAGCAGAAAAGTCAAACTGTTTTAACTAAGAAGCGCAAAAAGGCCGTTTGCAGAGCGAAAACGGCCTTTTTGCGCTGTTAAAAGGATTGAAAGATTCATCCTCAATCCCGATCTTCTGACTGAGCGGA
>CALXSV010000038.1 GCA_944391235.1 uncultured Clostridia bacterium
TCATTGAAGCATTGCAGAAAGCTGGAGTTCAGATTATTTGAATCGTAACTCTTGTAGGAAAATGGAGGTAATACGATGAGCCGCGAATATGAAGAAATGCAAGTTGAAAAGTGGGTTAATCTGGAAGATGTGGCTGAACATCTAAGCATTAGTCAAGATACAGTTCGCACATGGATAAAGGAAGGAAAGCTGCCCGTGTACAGGGCCGGTAAAAGATATAAATTTAAAATTTCCGAAGTGGATGAATGGGTTCGCAAAGGAAGAATTCAGGAGTGAGATTAAATACTGGAATAGGATGGTGAAACCGAATGCAACGTAAGGTTCCTTCAGCAATTACGAATATTACGCTCAATAGAGCAACATTTACAGACGTCTCGATTGACGAACTCACATTCGTCAACTTTTTCTATGGTAATAACGGTGCTGGGAAATCTTCTATCGCCCATGCTATAGCTGCTGATGATGGTGTTGTCTGGACCGATGGCAAGACCGCTGCGGATTTTGACGTACTTGTCTATAATCAGGATTTCATCAATGATAATTTTGTAAATTACGGTGATCTCAAAGGCGTCTTTATCTTCGGTGAAGAGGACATAGAGGCTAAGAAAAAGATTGCTGATCTTACTGAACAGAAAAAACAGAAATCGGAAGCTCGTCAGGTTGCACTTGATGAATACAAAAAGAAAACAGACGGTCTTACATCTGCACTGACGCAGTTTCAGGATACCTGTTTTACAAAGACGGCGGAAATCCGCAGACGCTTTGAAAAGTGCATGGACGGTAAGAAGCAGAAAAAGAACTTTGCGGAAGCTGTTCTCGGCGAAGTAAAACCGACTGACTGCGATCTGGCAGAGTTGGAGCGCCTTTATGACGTTGCCTTCGATGATTCAGCCAGTGCGTATCCAGAGTTCAAAAAAGCAGCTGCGACCACCTACGGCAGCCTTCCCGGAAAGGATCTGCTCGACAGGATGATTGTCAGTAGCAGCGATACGCCTTTCGCCAAATTCATGAAGGCCCTCGGTGACACAGCTTCCGACTGGGTTCGTGATGGACATACCCATTATGCTGGTGCAGCCGGTGGGAAATGCCCGTATTGCCAGCAAAAGCTCCCCGCAAACTTCGAGGCAGATATAGCTGCTACATTTGATGCTCAGTACCAGCAGGACATTCGTGATCTTGGTCAGTTCCAGACTGTATATGAAAGAGAGACCAGAGAGATTGTCCGGGTGATTCAGGCAAATGCCCGCGACGTTATGCCGACGATTGATCTGATGGCTTATCAGGAAAAACTCGCCTTGCTGGAGAGCAACTTTGAAATCAATCGCCAGCGTATAGCTGAAAAGGTCAAAGAGCCTTCGAAGACTATCTCACTTGAGAACACTGACACGCTCCTGCTTGCGATCGGTGCCATGATCGATGAGATCAATAAGCAGATCAAGGCAAACAACGATGTTGTTTCTGCTAAGCGGTCCAGTAAGACGAAGTGCAAAACGGAAATTATGCAGTTTCTTGCGTTCATGCTTGCCGCTGATGTGAAAAGTTACCAGGACGAAGTGGCTCGTCTCCAGAAGGAAATCGAGGACGTCACAGAGCGTGGAAAGAAGCTTAAAAAGGAAATTGGAGATCTCACCACAGAGATTTCTGCCTTGAATAAGCATAATGCAAACACTGAAGCGGCCATTGATAGTATCAATAAAATCCTGCGGGACTCCGGTTTCCAAGGCTTCGGCATTCGTGCCAAGGCCGGTGTAGAAAATGTATATGAGGTTATCCGCGAGGATGGCTCCGTGGCCGAAAACCTCAGTGAAGGCGAGCGTAACTTCATCGCATTCCTGTATTTCTACCATCAGGTTCGTGGCAGCATGAGCAGCGAAGAACTCAAAGAGAAGATCGTCGTTATCGATGACCCGGTATCCAGCATGGATAGCACAGCCTTGTTCCTCGTCAGTGCAATCGTCCGTGAGATGGTCAATGTCTGCCGGAACAATACCGAGTACCTGAATCCGAAAGTTCCAGGCGACTACATCAAGCAGCTGTTCGTGCTGACGCATAACGTGTACTTCCATCGTGAAGTCACTTACCAGCAGGTTGGATATTATAACTGTACGTCTTTTTACATGATCCGGAAAAACGACAACATTTCCACCATCAAACTCTGTAAGCGGCAGAGCAAGGAGATTCCGTCTGAAGAGGAGAATTATAATCCGGTCCAGAACTCCTACGCTGCGCTGTGGGATGAGCTTCGTGACCTCCAGTCTACAATTCCGGCACTAAATGTGATGCGACGTATTCTGGAATATTACTTCCTGCAGCTTTGCGGGTATGAAGGAAGCGATCTTCGCGAGATCGTGCTGGATGAACATCGGAATAAGTTCATTAAACAGGTCGAGGGTGAGAAGCCGGATATGACCGACTACCAGCTGGCGTCTTCTTTGCTGTCCTATATCAACAATCCCAACGGCATCAGTGACGGGCTGAACTATGTGGAGGATTGCGAGGATGTTGAGGCTTATAAGAGGGTCTTCGAGATGATCTTCGATGCCCTCGGTCAAAGCCAGCACTACAAAATGATGACTGGCAAACGGATCGAGTCCTGATCATTAGACGGATGAGTATGTATAATAAAGGCAGCAAAACTCTGCCGAATGAAAAGCGAGGTAACCAGCATGGCTGATAAAAAGATAATCGATGCAATGTGGGACGATTCTCCGGTAGATGTTTCCACAGAGGTGAATTTTATATGGTCCATCGCCAATAAGCTGCGTGGTACATATCAGAGCGATAAATACAAGGATGTCATCATTCCGATGGTCATCATCCGCCGCTTTGAGTGCGCCCTGGCTCCCACGAAGGCCAAGGTCGTGGAAACCTATAAGGCGAATCCAAATTATCCGGCGAAAGCGATGTACCGTCTGTCCGGCTTCCAGTTCTACAACACCAGTGAGTTTGATCTTGCAGAGCTGGTCAACGACTCCGACCACCTGGCGGCAAACTTTAAGGCATACATCCAGGGCTTCTCTGCCAATATTCAGGACATCATTCGCAGCCTGGATTTTGACAAACAGATCGACAAGATGGACAAGAATAACCGGTTGCTCTCTGTAGTAAAGGCGTTCTCTGAGCTGGATCTCGATCCGCACACCATCGACAACGTAAAGATGGGCTACATATTTGAAGACCTGATCCGCAGATTT
>CALXSV010000039.1 GCA_944391235.1 uncultured Clostridia bacterium
CAGAGAGGTCCGTGGTCTCATCCAGTTCCGTGGAATCGCCATAGCTGTGGCCCATGCTGTCACTGATTTCAACGGACTCCACCTCCAAGCCCTGAACAGACCGGGCCACCAAGCGCCGAATGGCATCGGCCTGGCTATCGGTCAATTTGTCATCCGTGTCCTCCATGGTGACAAAAACGCTGGCAGAGGCATCCACCATATTGTTCTGATCCAGAATGTAGCTGCGGTCCTCACCTTGGTTGATGTTCACCACAGCATCCTTCACGCCATCGAAGTTCCGGACAACAGCGCTCATTCTATCCTGCAACAGCAGCAGATAGGCTGTGTTCCGTTCGCTCTCCGTAGAGAGGGCGCTGACGTGGTCATAATAGGTGGAGTAGCTATAACCAGACTCCGGATAACCCTCCATAAGCAGCTGAGCCTTCAGCTGGGCTTCCTGACCCTCCGGTACCAAAATCGTGTCGTTGTTCTCCACACGATAATCAGTAACTCCGTTATCATTTAAATATGTAACGATCTCAGAAGCTTCTTCTGAACCCAATCCTGTGAAGAGCACAGTGTAATCTTTGTTATTCAGCACTACAGCAGCTATCACCACAACGGCAACCACTACTATTCCAGCTACAATAAAAACAAATTTGGGAATTTTTTTCAGAAGCTCTTTACCCTTCTCCAAAACGGCCTTTGCCTTTTCAGCCATCAGCCTTCACCGCCGTTTCCTCCAATTCAATCCTTGAAAATTCACCCATCACGAATTACCCATTTCTCAATTTTTAGACAACACAAAAAGAAAACGTACCTGTTGTTACCTTTGAAACAAGCCGTTTTCTTAATTAGGATGACGCGTTCTCAGAAGCTGATGCTGGTCAACTGAGAATAGGCATCCATCGCCCGATTACGCATCTGGACCAGCAGGTCCACCGCCACCTGATTCTTGGTGAAGGCGATGATTAATGCAGCAGGGTTATCCAATTGGCCAGTAGCCAAGAGATACTCTGCTTGATTCTTTTCCGCGTCGGTATCTTTTACATTTTGAATGGCAGACTGAAAAACCTGCCCAAACATGGAAGAGGCACCTGCCCCTTGCACTGCAGAAGTTTCTTCTCCTTCCAAAGAAGCAATTGGTGACAATCCAACAATAGGAGAAATCATATTCAGTTACACCCTCTCATTGATCTCTTATCAACTGTCCTTACAAACTATCTTGTGCACATTCTTATATTGCAGTTACAATACAAGCTCCCAAAAAAAACACAAAAGCCGCCTAGCGGCCGATCTGCAACGCTTGATTGACCACAGTCTTCAAAGCGTTAAAAGCGGTTACATTGGCGGAATAGGCCTGTGTTGCGGCCATTGCATCTGTCATCTCTTTCACCATGTCCACATTGGGCAGGTCCACATACCCATTCTCATCAGCATCGGGATGAGTGGGGTCATACACTGTCTTCAGAGGAGAAGGATCCTCCACAATTTGCGTCACTTTCACACCGCCAGCATTGGCATATCCTTCATTGGAAGCTAAGCCATTCGCAGTGCGAGCCATCACGTCTCGAAAAGTATCTCGACCCGTCTCAGCTTCGAAAACTACCATTTTTCTACGATAAGCTCCGCCGCCCTCTGTGCGAGTGGTATTGGAGTTTGTGATGTTCTCGGCCACAACGTCCAGACGCAGCTGCTGTGCAGTCAGACCTGACGCAGCAATATTCATAGAACTCAAAAATGCCATAAAAATGCCCCCCTATCAACCTTTCGCTGCTGTGCGCAATGCAGTCATATCAGCGGAAATTGCATTCATCACATATTGCAGCTGGTAAGAGTTGCGAACCAACTCTGTACTCTGCTCTGTGATATTCACCCCATTATCATCCATACGAGTGGATTCCTGGGGCTCTGTCACGGCAAAATCCGTATCCTCCAACACCTGGCGGATTGCTTGCTTAGGCTGATTAGAAGAGGCTGCACTCTCCAATTTGTCCCGAAGGCTTTCCTCGAAGGTAACCACCTTGGCTTTATAGTTGGGCGTTTCCGCGTTGGCAATGTTGTCCAACACAGCCGCCTGTTTTGTCCACAAGAAGTCCATGGACTTTTCCAGCATCAGCATGGAGTTGCTGGTGAATAGCTCCATTCCAAACACCTTTGCTTTCTACAATAGGAATCTGTAAACACATATTCCGTCAACCTCGGAATTAAAACTCACCGGAAGCACTTTGACAAAATATGTCTTTTGTTTTATTTAGGGAAACCAAAATGTGACATTTTTCGTTCCCAGTAAAGTGATTATAGCGCTGTCACAGGAAAAAATCAATCCTACTGGAAGATTTTCTCAAATAAAAACAAACAGACAAGCGTTTATCTACGGATAAAATGACATATTGCCCATCATAGTCATCCTAATTACACAAGGATTTTACAAAATCATTCATGCCAAGAAGGACCAGTATTCCCCCTGACCTGGCCCTCTATTTGTCACGCCTATTTTTAGGGCTATTCATCAATAAACTACAGTATAACTCAATAGAGATATTAAATATGCATCGTCTTATATATAAATGTATTTGTCACAATAATGACAAAAGACATATTTTGTCCTAAATCAGCAACCCCAATGTTTCCAGAGTTTTTGCATGCTCTGCTCCTGTGGCAATCAGGTAAATTCTCGTGGTCTCCAAACTGCTGTGCCCTAGGACATCCGCTAGTTTTACCACATCATGGGTTGCCGTGTAAAAAGCTCTGGCAAATAGATGCCGCAAGTTGTGTGGAAACACTTTGCTGGCAGCCACTTTTGCTGCTTCACAAAGCGATTTCATTTCGGACCAAATCTGTCGGCGATCCATACTTTTTCCGCTTCGGGTGAGAAAGATCTCTCCCGAAGCGTTTTTTTGCTTTTTGCTATACTTTAATAACTTCCGTGCCAACTTACCTGGGATCAGAATGGTGCGGATTTTTCCTTTTAAGGAGATTTCTGCCCTACCTTGACGTGCCGCCTCCACAGTGATGTATTTCACCTCACTGACACGGATTCCTGTAGCACAAATTGTTTCCAACAACAGCGAAAGCCTCCAACGCTTCTGCGATTTGGCAGCTGTCACCAGTCGCTGGTATTCCTCTCGTGACAATTCTTTATCCTCGCTTCGGAATATCTGTCGCTGAACTCTCAACGCTTTCGCATGGAATTCTTCCCAACCTAAAAATCGGAAGAGAGCATTCACCGCCCCCAGCATGGAGTTCACTTTGACCGGTGCATACCCCCGAGCAGTGAGCTGTTGCCTCCAAGCAGCGACCATCTCCCGGCTGACAGGTCTTCCCTCTAACCACTGCTGGAATTTCAAAATATCCCGGCGATATTTTTCTACAGTCCCAAGGCTGTGAGATTCCCCTTCTAAATAACGTAAAAAAGACTGGACTCTTTCTGTCGTTACATAATATTCTTCCACAATGGCTTCTCCTTTCCTTTTCGCCATACTTCCTCTTGCTGTTTTTTTAGCGTAAAGGAAGTATTATATAGCTTTTTCCCGGAACTGATAAGATAATTTTCTAAAATGTCTTTACCAATTTATGGAAACGTCCCAACTTATTGGTATTATCGGACAAAAACGCATCCGAATAATCTGTTTTTTATAAGAAAATCATAATTGCATTTATGTATCTCTGCTTTTGTACCCAAAGTACAAAGGCACAGTTTTTATGAAAACTATTTGCGCTTTCAGTCAAAGATCCTGCAGTTTTATATAAAATAGTTATACAATACACTCTCGACAAAAACACCTTGCCAAGTGTTTTACGGGATGGTATAATAGTTCCGTCTCATAAACCTGTGAAGGAGGAGTAACCGTGGCAGGTAAAGCGGGCACAAAAACCATCGCCCAAAATAAAAAATCCTTCCACGATTACTTCGTGGAAGAAAGCTTTGAAGCTGGTATCGAATTGGTCGGCACAGAGGTCAAATCTCTGCGTCAAGGCCGGGTAAACCTAAAGGATGCTTGGTGCTCTGTTGTCAATGGCGAGATGCTGTTGAACGGATGCCATATCAGCCCCTATGATTTTGGAAACATCTTTAACCGGGATCCCCTGCGAGTGCGTCGGCTTTTGATGCACAAACGGGAAATCTTGCGGCTGTATGGTCTGGTCAAGCAGCAGGGTTATTCGCTCATTCCCTTATCTTTCTATTTTAAAGGTTCCCGGGTAAAAGTTCAGGTTGGACTATGCCGCGGCAAAAAGCTCTATGATAAGCGGGCAGATATGGCGAAAAAGGCTGCTAAACGGGACATTGAACGGACGCTCAAAGAGCGTAATCGTTGAAATCTGGGGATGTAAAGGTTTCGACGGGGAAGGAGAGCCCTGGTAAGCGAGCAGCGGTGCGGAGCCGCTTTAAAAGCCGCAAACTTTAAAATTAAACGACAACAATTCTGTTGCTGTTGCTGCTTAACTAAGCAGCCGTTCTACTCTGGAGTACCGCAGCCAGGGATAGAGCGTCGATGAGCGGTGAACGTGAACGGGATGACGCCCTTACTCCCGTCATGACCTAAGGGCTACCAAATCCCCAAGCCTGCTTTTGGGCGTGGGGACAAGGGAATCTTAAAACAAAAGCTACGCTCGTAGAAAGCCTTGGTAATCCTTTTTCGGACGCGGGTTCGACTCCCGCCATCTCCACCAATTCAAAGTTTGGCTTGATTCCTAGAATCCTAGGTTTCAAGCCATTTTTATTACCTTTTCAAGCGTTATTTTTTTACCGAAAAGCAAAAAAATCTCGCTAAAATGCAACACATCAAAGAGAAATACAACACGAAATACAACACGAAAAAACGGCAACAAAAAAGCCCCGGTTGTTACGCCGGGGCTTTCTTTATGTTCTATTCAGCTTTCTGCAATAACGTTAAGGACTGCCGGGGCGTTTTTCTGGATCTTTACCTCCGCTTCCAGTTTACTGGTTAGATATTCGGTAATGTCGCCATAGGTTATTTCGATAAATTCCAACGCTTCCTGAGTGAGCTGCTTTTTTGCAACTTCTAAAGCTTTTTGCATCGCAATTTTTTGATTTTCCTCGGTAAACGTGCCGCTTTTTTTGAGTTCATCCACATAGGTCTGGGCCACATAAATGACGGCAGTAGACACGGCCTTGGCGATCTGATCAGCATACTTGGCAAACGTGGCGTTTTCGACTTTGACCCCAAGATACTGAGCCAGAGCCACAAATCCCTTGGAAGCAAAGGCGGCGATCACGGGCACAGCCGCCACCAGTACAGCCTGAAGCAGAGTAGAAAAAAATTCGTTCATAAAGCATCCTCCTTAAATTGGCGGGCTTACATCAAAACCCGAGTTAAAATTTTGAGCTTTTGCGGCTGCGTACTTGATCCCCTCACCATCGGCACTGGTGTTTTCCTCCCGGCTTTTGTCTACGATCCGGGAAAGGACCACGCTGCACGCCGTGCCGATAGGCGTAAAAACCACAGTCCAGCACATGAGCGCTCCGGTATATCCTACACCGATACTTTTCCAGGCAAGGATAAATCCCCCGGCTAGGCCAGCGGCGAGAAAAATAATGATGTATACGGCCAAGCGATTGGTGAAGCCCAGGGATTTCATGTGTTCTCGAACCGGGTGGGGCTTTTCATGGCGGGCCATTATACCTTACCTTCGTTCTTTGCCTGGTTGTAAAAAATCTGGACTAACGCTTCCCTGGTGGTGGGATACGGCCACATATAGTTTGGCGTACCATCCGGAAAAGGAGTCCCGCCGGCCACAAGACCAGTGGAAATGGCCCAATCTCGCGCGGCCTGACTCCAGCTTCCGGCGGCGTTGGTCTGAAGACTTTGGAAATAGTCTTTGATAGCTTCTGTCGCAATCTGCTTTACCTGTGCTTCTGTCATGTCATCAACCTCCTCGATTTTTGTTGCATAATCTAAACTGATCCACCCGCCGCTGGACAGCTTGCCCCACTTGCTGGCCCCAGATCCCTGGGCCTCTGCTGTAATAGTGTGTTCCCCGGGGGCGACGGT
>CALXSV010000040.1 GCA_944391235.1 uncultured Clostridia bacterium
TTATCCTTCTTCCTGTCAATATGGTCGGCCATGGTCGGTCTACCGAGTGGGAGCAAACAATCGTGAAAACGTTTTGCTCTTTTTCTCATCTGCTAAGAGATATGATTCTGCTTGTTGCACGCAATGAAAAACTACCGCCGCAGATTTTTGAACCTGCGGCGGTAGTTTATATTCAAGGGTTCGATTGGATTCGGATAATCTTATGGTTTCCTGTTTGCACATAGAGAAGACTAGGGGAAGTCTTTCAATCTCCGTGTTTGGGCGTATTTTTATTCTTACCGTATTTCCATTTCAATAACATCGCCGAGTTGATAATAACAAAAACCGAGCCTGCGTTATGAACAAGAGCGCCGAGAACAGGGTTGAGAATACCTGTTATCGCAAGGGCAATTGCAAGAAAATTAAGTGCCATGGAAAATGTGAGATTTAATTTTATCGTCGTCATCATACGTTTGGATAAGGCAAAGAGGTGAGGGAGCTCCTTGACTTCATCATCCACAAGTGCGATATCAGCTGCATCTACGGCAATATCACTGCCTACTCCTCCCATGGCGATACCGACATTTGCTTTTTTAAGTGCGGGGGCGTCATTGATACCGTCGCCTATCATACACACCTCTTCGCCATCATTTTGATAGCTTTCGATATAATTCAGCTTATCTTCTGGCAGACATCCTGCGTGTATTTCCTTGATGTGTAGTTTCTGCCCAATGGCATTCGCGGCATTTTGGTTATCACCCGTCAATAGAACAGGCTGAACGCCGAGATGAATTAAACGGTCAATCATTTGTGCGCTTTCCTCGCGGAGCGTGTCGGAGAGAACAATATATCCCGCTAAAATATCATCTACGGATATGTAAGTAACGGTACTTCCATCATTCAGATATTTATCTGCGCTGTGGGGCAGTTGTATTTCTTTGTCTTTGGAGAGTAACTTGCGTTTTCCAGCTTTGATTGTTTTGCCCGCAACTACTGCAGTAACACCCTCGCCGGGAATCATTTGAAAATTTTCACTAGTCAGAGGGTTTTCCCCAGTTTCAGCTTTATAGCAACGGACAATGGCTTTTCCTAGTGGGTGTTCAGAAAGTTGTTCCGCAGCAGCAGCAAAAGCAAAAATCATATCCCTATCATAGTTTGATAAGCTTTCCACAGCGGTAACCTTCGGCATTCCATAAGTAAGCGTTCCTGTCTTATCAAAAGTAATTTTTGATACTTTGGCAAGTCGTTCCAAGGCATCGCCTTCGCGAACAAGGAAACCATGCTTTGTGGCATTTCCGATTGCTGCCATGATTGCGGTGGGGGTAGCAAGCACTAACGCACAGGGGCAAAACACGACAAGGATTGTAACCGACCGGATAATTTCACCGCTTAGCAGCCATGTAAGCGCAGCGGCAGTCAGCGCTATCACAACAATCCATGTTGCCCATCGGTCTGCAAGCCCAACGATTTTAGCTTTCCCTGCATCAGCAGACTGAACAAGTCGTATCATGCGCTGAATGGAACTATCCTCGCCCACCTTTGTTGCCCTCATTTCAAAGGCTCCAAACTGATTTACTGTGCCGCTTGATACTTCGTCGCCAATAGTCTTATCAACGGGTAGGGATTCGCCCGTCATAACCGCTTGATTTACGGAAGTCTGCCCACTGATGATAACACCGTCGACAGGGACGGTTTCTCCGGGAAGAACACGAATCATATCCTCAACTTTTACTTGTTCTGCGGGAATGATTTTTTCTGCTCCATCTGCAATTATCCGAGCTGTTTGGGGTGTGAGATGCACCAGCTTTTCAATTCCGGCTTGTGCCTTTGCTACCGTCAAGTCTTCCAACAAAGCACCAAGCTGCATGATGAAAGCCACTTCACCGGCGGCAAAATCTTCACCAATACAGACGGACGCAATAAGCGCAAGAGAAACAAGTACGTCGGCTTTTATATCAAAAGCGGTAATAAGGCCTATAATCGCTTCTATGATAATCGGTAGGCCGCAGAGGACGATTGCCACCCATGCCGCGTCAAATGGCAGCGGGAGTAGGTCAAATATGCTGACGAGCAGTGCGACGCCGGAAATAACTAAAAGGGCAATATCTTTTTTTAGTCCGCCGAGTTCCATCAAAGACTCGACTTTTGAAATGATTGTGTTCATATTAGCTCTCCTTTATACCAATGGGGGTATAGGTATATTATACCCATGGGGGTATAAAGTTGTCAAGATTATAGCTATAAAAAAAGACAGTCTTGTAAGACTGTCTTTGCATCGTTAGCCCATGTTGGAAAATCGCTCCACCGCTTTTGTAAAACTCTCAATGGTTTTATCCGCATCGCCATGTTCTATCCCATCACGAACACAGTGCTTGATATGTCCCTCTAATACGACCTGTCCTACTTTGTGTAAAGCAGACTTTGCTGCATTGAGTTGAGAAAGAATGTCTTCACAGGGGACATCCTCATCCACCATGCGGTCAATGGCTTGTACCTGGCCGATTATTTTTTTCAATCTGCGGTGAAGATTGTCCGCATCCATGCATTGTTTCATTATAATTCCTCCATACGAATAGGGGTATATGTATATGTTAACATAGCGCTTCGGTTTCGTCAATAAAACTGATTTAGAAATAGCAAGCCGAGAAAGTGGCGAGGGTAAACTATGTTCCACGCACCTTTGCTTTGTCCATGATTGTGTATAGGGTGTTGACACGAAAGTTTTCTACGATATTGTACTTGACAAGCTTGGTCTATTATTGTAGACTAAAGGCGGTCTACAACAATAGACCGGAGGTGCTGGCATGGTTTATAAGGTAAATGAGAGTGAATACCGCTTTCTGACTATATTGTGGGAGAATGAGCCTCTTCCTAGTAGCGCCCTTGTTAGCCTTTGCGCAGAGCGGTTGGGCTGGAAAAAATCTACTACCTATACGGTTATTAAGCGTTTGACTGAAAAACAGATTGTTGAGAACCACTCCGCCATGGTTCGCACGCTGGTTTCCAAACAGCAGATTGACCGTCAGGAAAGCGAGGCCTTTTTAAAGAAGAATTTTAGCGGCAGTGTACCTGCCTTGTTGGCCAGCTTTTTACAGGGAAGGAAGCTGAGCAGAGAAGAGTTAATCGCAATCCGCTCTATGCTGGAGGAGATATCGGATGATGACTAAGCTGCTAATCCTGCTCCTGCGCATAAATATACAGGCAACACTGTTTTTGCTGTTTATTCTTCTTCTGCGTTGTTGCCTGCCCAGAGTCTCCAAACGCTATGTTTGTCTGTTGTGGCTGTTGTTGCTTATCCGGCTGCTATGTCCGTTTTCCATTGAAAGCCCTTTTGCACTTGTCCCACAACTGGCTGATACAAGCACCACGACCGGAGAAATCAGCCCACCCGCTGGGGAAGAAAGCAATGCACAGGCTTCTCCATCTCATGCGCCGGGGATTTCTTTGGAGCCGGAGTCAATGTCCGCTACAGGTGGAGCCCGCTCTCCGTATCTTCTGTGGCAGCTTCCCATCTGCTGGTTAGGACTGTGGCTGATCGGTGTTATGGGCTTGGGGATCCGCTATCTTTTGCAATATGTGCAAATGAAAAGGGGCGTTCAGTTTGCCATTCGGCTGGAGAAAAACATCTGGGAGTGCGAGGGCCTCGCCTGCCCCTTTATCATGGGCTGCTGGAGGCCACAAATTTATCTTCCCTTTGCTTTGTCTGAGGAGCAGCGCAAGCTAATCCTGGCACATGAGAACATGCATATTCAGCACCATGATCCACTGCTGTATTTTCTTGCGCTGCTGGTCACCTGTCTGCATTGGTGGAATCCTTTTGTCTGGCTTGCCAGTAACAGGATGAAGGCGGATTGGGAAATGTTCTGCGATGAAGCGGCGCTGCTTTCTGCGAATCGCAGGATGAAAAAACAGTACGCAGAGACTTTGTTGCAGTTTGCCGGGCTAAGTCATGGATTGGCACCTGCCTTAAGCTTTGGCCAAAGCCTGACTGAAAAGCGTATTTGGTATATCTTTAACGCCAAACCTCTGCGCCGCCCGGGGAAAGTGCTGCTTATCACAGGCATTTGTGTTTGCGCACTACAGTTAGTAAGTGTATCGAGCCAATATCTGCTGCCTATTCCTTTCCCAACTGCCTATCCAACAGCAAACAGCATGGAGGAGGGCTGGCCGCGTGGCGAAGTCGTGTGGGATGCGCAGCTATTTGCACAGCAGATTATGGACTGCATAAGGGAGAACGATGCGCAGTGCCTGGCTACGCTGCTGCACTATCCCTTTATAACAAAGGTGAATGGAGTACGGTTTCGTGTATCTGGCGCAGATGAATTTGTACAGATCTATGCGCAGCTTATCACCGAAGCAACCAGAACGGATATTTTGGATAGCGCTATTACTGAGCTGTTTTCCAATCAGTATGGCTATATGATGGGGCAGGGCAGCGTGTGGTTTTCCAGCTTTCCGCAGGAGGGCTTAAAGATTTATGCTATCAACAGCATAGCAGAGTAAAAGAAAAGGAGTAGGGGATTATGAAAAAATGGATTTGTATGTGCGCGCTATGCTTTCTTCTTTGCTTACCCGCCTGTAGTTTTGCAAACTCGGCAACGCAGCCGCCGGAGCAAGGCGAAGTCCAAACTGCGGATACGGATAAAGAGCAGTCCACTACCTTAGATGAGGCGGGTAGTCCATCTTATTATGGAGAATGGCAAATTGTCTCCTGCATCTGTACCGCGCCGGTATCCGCCCTTTCTAATGAAGAAATCGAGCAAATATTGCAGACCAGCTTGGTGTATGCGGAAGATAGTTATATTTGGAATGGAAATACGCTGTCCTCTCCTGAATATACCCAGTCTGTGCAAACTGCTGAAGATTTTGCCAGCAGCTACCGCGAACGACTGACTTTTGCGGATTTGGGTCTGGACGGGGATGAGATTGCTGCGATCTCCATAGACAATAGTGATTTGTTGGGAAATTTCTTTTATGTAAAAGATGTGGACAGCTTGATTATCTGTTATGAGGGGGTATTTTTTGAAGCCTTGAGAAAGTAGGCTGCACTTGGGGAAATAAAAAGGAGGATAGATGCATCTATCCTCCTTTTTATTATTCTGCTATCTTTTCCAGCTCCTTGCGGTATAGCTGTTCGGTTTCTTTGTCAAAGGCCACCAGATATACACGGTGAATACTGCCATGCGCCGGGTCTGTTAGATAGTTGTAAATGGTCTTAACCGCAATCGCCGCTGCCTGCTCCCTGGGATACCCATACGCGCCGGTAGATATGGCCGGAAAGGCTACAGTAGCCAGCCTATACTCATTGACCAGCTCTAGGGTATTATAATAGCAGCAGGCCAGCAGGCGCGCTTCATCTGCTTTGCCGCCACGCCAGATTGGTCCAACTGTATGGATGACGAATGGCGCAGGTAATTGGTAGCCGGCTGTGATTTTTGCCTGCCCTACTGCACAGCCTCCTAATTCCTTGCATTCCTCCAGCAACTGAGGCCCAGCTGCCGCATGAATTGCTCCATCAACACCACCGCCGCCTAATAGGGAAGGGTTGGCAGCATTTACGATGGCGTCTACGCCGATTTTGGTTATGTTTCCCCTGTAAATTGCGAGTTTGTTTTTCACATTCAGCATACAAAGCCCCCCTTGCCTTTTTATTATACCACATATTTTCTTCGTTTAAATATTTATTTTCTTTTTCGTATTGCAGTGGCTGTTCGTTGTATCAAAATCTGGCTTGTGGTATAATATGAAAGAATGAGAGGGTAAAAACAACTGCAATAGGAAATTGCATGATTCATGATTAATGATAGTAAGGGAGTGTAACACATGGTAGAGAATTGTACACATGATTGTAAGACCTGTAATGAGAGCTGTAGCGAGCGTGATTTACGTGAACCTCTGCACCCGGCCAGCCGAGTGAATAAGGTCTTTGGCGTGGTAAGCGGAAAAGGCGGCGTTGGCAAATCTCTAACTACGGCTCTGCTGACGGTTCAGGCCCAGCGTTTGGGATATCGCACGGCAATTCTGGATGCGGATATCACCGGCCCTTCTATTCCGAAAATATTCGGCGTTTCCGGTGAAATCATTGGCGGGGAAGAGTAC
>CALXSV010000041.1 GCA_944391235.1 uncultured Clostridia bacterium
CGCGGCTGGCGTTCCCGCACGCCGGGAATAGGGAAAAACATGCGAGCCAGCAAAACCGCAGCTTTGACAAAAAGCCAAGGAGGCCAGAAAATCCTCCTCCGTCTCGCCAGGATATCCGACCATTACATCGCTGGTAAAGGCAATATCCCCGCCCAACTGACGCAACTCACATAGCAGCTGTGCATAAAAGGCTGTGTCATACCTGCGTCCCATCTCCAATAGGGTACGGTTGCAACCGGATTGCAGGGGAATATGAAGATGACGGCACACCTTTTTCTCCTCTGCCAGGACCTGTTTCAGACCAGGTGTGAACTGCTGCGGCTCAATGCTGCCCAAACGCAAACGCTGTAAGCCGGGTATGGCGCAAATTTCATGGATAAGCTGGGGCAGAGCCTGCTCGTCGCCAAAATCACTGCCATAAGCGCCAATATGTATACCGGATAGCACAATTTCCGCATGCCCCTGGTCAACCAGCTGGTGCGCCTGGGCCAAGGCAAGTTCCGGGGCCAAGCTGCGCACCGGACCACGCACATGCGCAATCACGCAATAATGGCAAAACTGATCGCAGCCATCCTCAATCTTCAAATAGGCCCGGCTGCGCTGCTGCGAGCTATCCACAGCAATCTGCTTAAATGCATGCGACTGGGCAATATCATCTACCGCCATAAGGGTAGTTTGTGTTTCCAGGTAGGATTCGACCAACTGCGGCAGCATCTGCCGGTTATCCACCCCCGCCACAACGTGTACACCGCCCAGAGCCATTATTTCATCTGCGGCGCGCTGCGCATAGCAGCCGCAGACGGCAATTATGGCCTGCGGATATTCACGGCCAAAGCGGCGGATCAGATTACGCGCCTTTTTATCCGCCACCTGCGTGACTGTGCAGGTATTGATAATCATCAAATCTGCGCCGCCAGCCTGCACTTCCTGCCATCCAGCAGTGCGAAACAAGGCTGCAATTGCCGCGCCTTCCTCCTGATTGACTTTACAGCCAAAATTATATATACGAAAAGTCTTCATAATCCCTAATCTCAGCAGGCGGGTACTGCCACAAAGGAGAACCAATCTCCTCTGCGCATGGTACGAAGAACCACCATGCCATTCTCTTCCATTCTTTCCATCACCTCTGCGCCCCACTTGCTCAATATTCCGGAGCAGATGATACAAGCGCCGGGCAATAAAAATCGTTTTACAAGCGAAGCCAACTCCTTTAATACCGCTGCATTGATGTTTGCCAGCACCACATGGGCTTTTTCCTGCCGCAGCAGTGCCTGCAAGTCCACATCGCTGAGAATATCACCTGTACGGTACAGAAAACGCTGCGCATCGATTCCATTTAAATCCAGATGCTCTGCCACCGCAGCAGCGCAATGATCATCAATATCCACAGCAAGAGCATGCGCTGCGCCCAGCTGCAGAGCCGCAATAGCCAAAATGCCGCTACCGCAGCCCAGATCAATAACGCGCATACCCGGCTGTAAGCATTCCTCCAACAACACCATAGCCATCGCTGTGGTAGGGTGCTCTCCCGTGCCAAAAGCCTGCCCCGGATTGACAGTTATGGGAATACGCTCTGCGGGCATGGCTTCATGATCCCAACTGGGGCGAATCCATAGGCGACGGCCCAGAGGACGGGCAACAAAGCCCTCCTTCCATTTTTCTTGCCAGTCCACTGCTGGTTGGATGCGGCTACGCATTTCTACTCCTGACATCTGGGCAACAGCCTGTCCAATGGCAGCTTGTATATGTACGGCCCTCTGATCATTGGGAAACAGGGTACGCAGAGTAATACGCTCTATAGGTAGGTTCTGCCCTTCAAACACAGAGGCGTCCCAGTCACCAGCCTGTAAATGTGCCATTATCGGTTGATTATCGATAATTTCGATGCCCTCCGCTCCCTGCTCCAGCAATAAGAAGCTGAGCATATCCTCCATTTCACGCGGTGCTTCCAGGCGTATTTCCAGATAGTCAATCTGCGGGCAGGGTCTCTGATACTCCGTTACTGTCATAAAAAATCTCCTCTACAAAAGCCTATACCGCCCACAGAAATCCGCGGGCGGTGGCGAAAATACAATGTTATTCATTTGCGGGAGCCTTTCTTTTTACCAAAAAGATTCTTTTTCGTGTCACGCTCCCGTGTAGGCTGTGCAGCTACGCTGTCATCCAGCTGGCGCAACAATTCCTTTTGCTCTGCGCTTAAATTTGTAGGCGTAACCACTCGCACCCGAACATGCTGGTCACCGCGTCCATAACCACGCAGCTTGGGAAAGCCCCGGCCGCGCAGGCGGAAGGTCGAGCCAGTCTGCGTGCCCTCAGGAATGGTTAGGCTGACGTCGCCGTCCAGTGTAGGAACCTGGATTTCACAACCCAGTGCTGCCTGGGAAAAGGTAATATCCTGTTCCAGTTTAACGTTATCCTCTTCCCGACGGAAAAATTTGTGTGGCTTTACGCTAATGTAAATAAACAGATCGCCGGGTTGACCATTGTTCAGGCCGCCTTCGCCCTCTCCCTGCATACGCAAACGGGAGCCATCGTCTACACCAGCCGGTATGTTTACCATCAGCTTGCGTTGCATACGCCGGCGGCCACTGCCACCACAATCAGGACAGGGTGTGTTGATAATGGTACCCGCACCGCCACAGGCCGAACAGGTGCGAACCGTCTGCATCTGACCAAAGGGCGTATTTTGCGTCATACGTACCTTACCGCTGCCACCGCATTGCGAGCAGCGCTCCCTGCTAGTACCAGCCTTAGCGCCGCTGCCCTTACAGCTGGCGCAGGACTCCAAGCGGTTGACCACAACTTCCTTTTCAACGCCCCGATACGCCTCTTCAAAGGTAACGCTTATGTCCATACGCAAATCATTACCGCGCTGCGGCGCAGAAGGATCGCGCTGGAAACCGCCACCGCCAAAGCCAAAGGCCGAAAAGATGTCACCCAAATCCACACCACCAGCGCCAAAGCCACCAAAACCACCGCCGCCAAAGCCGCCGGCACCGGTGCCGGGGTCGTTATGGCCGAACTGGTCGTAGCGAGCACGCGCGTTATCATCGGATAACACGCTGTAGGCCTCGTTTACTTCCTTAAACTTTTCCTCTGCATTGCGGTCATCAGGATGTAAATCGGGATGATATTGTTTGGCCAGCTTTTTATAAGCCTTTTTTATTTCCTCGGGACTGGCATTGCGCTCAACGCCTAGCACCTCATAATAATCACGTTTATTTTCAGCAGCCATGTTTTTGCCTCATTACAATGCCGGCGGGGTAAGGAACAGGCCCCGCCGGACAATTTTTTTGTTATTCCGCGTTATAAACCTATGCAGATACAATGCAGATTATTTATTGTCATCATCTACATTTTTAAACTCTGCATCATAGAAATCCTGCCCCTGCGCCTGGTTAAAATCAGATCCGCTCTGTGCGCCGCCCATATTGGGGTCTGCGCCAGTTTGCTGCTGTGCTTGGGCAGCCGCCTCGCCATAAATGCGCTCAGTAATTTTATACAATGCCTCGGACAATTCTTTGGTGCGGCTTTCAATCAAATCTACATCATCGCCAGCCAGCGCATCGGACAGTTCTTTTTTCGCTGCTTCTACCGTAGCCTTCTCATCAGCAGAAACCTTATCGCCCAGATCCTTTAAACTCCGATCCACCTGATAAAGCAGGCTATCGCCCTGGTTGCGGACCTCAACGTTTTTCTTCTTCTTCTCATCCTCTTCACGGAAAGCTTCTGCATCGGCCATCATGCGGTCAATTTCGCTATCGGACAGGCCAGAGCTGGCGGTAATGGTAACAGACTGCTGTTTGCCAGTACCCAAATCCTTGGCGGAAACATGCACGATGCCGTTGGCGTCAATATCAAAACGTACTTCAATCTGCGGTACGCCACGCGGAGCCGGCGCAATCCCAGTCAGGTTAAAGCGACCCAGCGTCTTGTTATCCGCAGCCATTTGTCGTTCGCCTTGCAAAACATTAATCTCAACCGAAGGCTGGTTATCTACTGCAGTAGAGAAAATCTGACTCTTGCTGGTAGGAATGGTTGTATTGCGGTCAATCAGGCGGGTAAATACGCCGCCCAAAGTCTCAATACCCAAAGAAAGCGGGGTAACGTCCAGAAGCAGAACATCCTTGACTTCTTTATTTAAAATACCGCCCTGAATGGCTGCGCCCAAAGCCACGCATTCATCCGGGTTAATACCCTTATGCGGCTCTTTACCAATCTGTTTGCGAATGGCTTCCTGCACAGCGGGAATACGGGTGGAGCCGCCAACCAAAAGAATACGATCAATATCAACCGGACTCAGGCCAGCATCCTTCATAGCCTGACGGGTTGGGCCCATAGTGCGCTCAACCAGATCCGCGGTCAATTCATCAAATTTAGCGCGGGTTAAATTATAATCCAGATGCTTAGGACCATCTGCGGTTGCAGTGATGAAGGGCAGGTTGATATTGCTGCTCATCATGCCGGAAAGCTCAATTTTAGCTTTTTCTGCTGCTTCACGCAGACGCTGCATTGCCATTCTATCTTTGGAAAGGTCAATGCCCTGTTCACGGCGGAACATATCAACCAAGAAGTCTACAATGCGCTGGTCAAAGTCATCACCACCCAGGTGATTGTCACCAGAGGTTGCCTTAACCTCAAAAACGCCTTCATCCAGCTCCAGAATAGAAACATCGAAGGTGCCGCCGCCCAAGTCGAATACCAAAACGGTATGCTCCTCACTCTTATCCAGCCCGTAAGCCAGAGCTGCCGCGGTGGGCTCGTTGATAATACGCAGTACATCCAGACCAGCAATCTTGCCTGCGTCCTTGGTGGCCTGACGCTGTGCATCAGAGAAGTATGCCGGTACGGTAATAACAGCCTGGCTGACCGGTTCACCCAAATATGCCTCTGCATCAGATTTCAGCTTTTGCAGAATCATAGCGGAAATTTCCGGCGGCTGATAGCCCTTGCCGCCCATCTTAACCTCTACTTTCTGGCCCATTTTACGTTTAATAGACATCACGGTATTATCCGGATTGGTGACAGCCTGACGCTTTGCCACCTGACCAACCAAACGTTCGCCATTGGCGTAAGCAACTACCGAAGGCGTTGTACGCGAACCCTCGGGATTGGGAATAACATTCGCCTCGCCGCCTTCCATAACTGCGACGCAGGAATTTGTAGTACCTAAATCGATGCCGATAACCTTACTCATTGCTGCTTCCTCCTTAAAAAATGTCTGTTTGTTTCTTCAAAATAATTCGTGGCTCTTTTATGAAAAGCTTCTATAGTTTTCCTACCAGATCATGCTGCCTACATACCAACCTGCACCATCACTGGCCGCAACAACTTACCCTTTAAGGTATAGCCGCGCTGTAAAACCATAGTTACCTTATTTTTGTTTTCCTCACCAGCCTCGGTCTGCATAACAGCCTGATGTAAATTGGGGTCGAAGTCAGCTCCCAAGGCTTCAATCTCTTCTAATCCGGCGTTGGTGAGCACAGATAACAGCTGTTTCGCTATCATTTCTACGCCATCCTTCTCCGCAGTCTGCTCCATCGCTGCCAAGGCCCGCTCAAAATTGTCCAGCACCGGCAGTAAATCTGCAACAACAGAGGCAGCCGCCTGCGCCACTGTGCGCTCGCTTTCCTCACGCTGACGGCGGCGGAAATTATCAAAATCAGCCTGCATACGCAGTAGCTTTGCCTGCGCGTCCTCTGTGGCGGCTTTTGCAGCATCCAACTCCGCTTCCAAAGTATTCAGCCGCATCTGTAAATCATTTTCTTCCGCACCAGCTTCTTCCATGGTTTCTGCCTCAGCCGTAGGCTGGACTGTTTCCTCCTCTGCAGGCGCGTCTACCGGCTTTTCCTGGGGTTCAGCTGTTTCTATGGTTTTCTTTTTCTTTTTCTCAGCCATATGCCACCTCAAAATTGCACTTTCTATTCTGTATACTTTGCTTTTTTCTTATCCGACATTGCTTTACTTAGTTCAGCGGAAAGCTGCTCCATCAAGGATACGGTTTTCCCATAACTCATTCTTGTTGGCCCCAAAACGCCAATGCTACCGGCTTTTTCGCCATTCACAAAGTAGTTGGCGACAATCATGGAGCAATCCTGAACATCCTCCTGCGGCATTTCACTACCAATTGTAATAGTCAGCATGCCGTCATCCGAGCTAACCGAATCAATCAATTCCTGGGCCCGCTTATCCTGCTCAAATATGGAAAAAAGATTTTTCAATTTATCCACATCCCTAAATTCCGGCTGAGACAGCATATGCATGACGCCGCCAATAAAGATGCGCTGTTCACCATCTCCACTCAGTGCCTGCTCCAGAAGCTCCAGTGTTTTGGTGGCCAGCTTTTGCTGCGCCTGATAATCCTGCAACAAATCACGCAGCTTATCATAATTAATGCTACGCAATTCACAGCCAATTAAATTTCGCAGGAGATCGCGCTCCATAGCAGCCACCTCTGCAGGTGTTACAGGTAGCGGCAATTCGATTAGTTTATGCCGGATGATCCCGGTACTTGCCACCAAAATCAACAAAACCTGGTGCTCGCTCAGAGACAGCAACTGTATGTTTTCCACCCGGCCATGTCCCTGCTCTGGTATGGAGGCAATGGTTGCATAGTTCGTTAAACGGGAAAGCATATTGCAACAACTGAGCATAAAGCTTTCCATTTCTTTTACGCTGCCAGCTACTACTTTTCGAATCTGATGAATCTCCTGAGGAGATAAAGGCTCCTTTTCCATCAGATGATCCACATAATAGCGATAGCCTTTTCCGGATGGGATTCTACCAGCAGAGGTATGCGGCTGTTCAATATAGCCCTCCTCTTCCAGGTCGCTCATTTCATTGCGAACAGTCGCCGGCGAAACACCCAAAGCATACTTTTTGGTAATCGTACGGGAGCCAACCGGTTCGGCGTTAGCGATATAATCATTGATAATTGCGTTCAATACGCGTTTTTTTCTCTCTTCCATACTCTCAACCTTCATTTCGCTAACTCTATCCACTGTGTTAGCACTCTCCATCACTGAGTGCTAACAATAGCATAAAACGACTTCCTGAATTTGTCAAGAGAAAATTTGACCTTTGCAGAAATTTTTGACCTTTGTGACAAGCAGCTGATTTTATTATGATTGAAAAGAGGTGTATTGCATGTTATAATGTGCGGTAACCACTAAGAAGCCCCGCAGCAACAGCCAGAAGGGCACACATTCGTCCTGTAACAATACAGGCAATACATAATACCTGTGAGTGAAACAAGAAGGAGATCTCCGTGGACAAAAAGCAGCATTATATCAGCGGTCTGCGCGCCGGCGCGCCGGTTATCCTTGGCTTCGTACCGGTGGGGATTGCCTATGCCATTATGGCGCAGCAGGCAGGGCTGGGGATACTGGAAACGATTCTTATGTCTATTACTGTTTTTGCCGGTGCTAGTCAAATCATGGCAGTAGGCATGTACGCGCAAGGCGCCAGCCTCTTTGCCATTATTCTGGCTACCTTTATCCTCAATTTACGGCACTTGATCATGAGTACCTGCGTGATAAACCGCATCAAGCAAAGTAGCCTGGCCATGAAACTGCTCCTGGCCTTTGGGGTAACCGACGAATCCTTTGCCATCTTTTCCATGCAGGTGGACAAACAGGCAACCGCATGGTTTTTTCTTGGCCTGGTCACCATAACCTATGCGGCCTGGGTTGCCGGCGCAATCATCGGCACCATTGTCACGCAATTTTTACCAGCCATTGTCACCGCCAGCCTGGGCATTGCGCTTTATGCCCTGTTCCTGGGGTTGCTGATGCCAGGTGTTAAGCGCAATCTGCGTCTGGGTATTCTGGTCATACTTACGGCGGCAATCAATCTAATTCTCTCTAAAATCATTCCTTCCAGCTGGGCTTTAATTGTCTCTGCACTGCTTGGTGCAGGTATCGGCGTTTTCTTTGTCGAGCTGGAGGATACACAAGAGCAGGAGGAGGAGCGGCATGAATAGCGAGGTATTGTTACTCATATTAGGAATGGCTCTGGTAACCTATATCCCCCGTGCCTTGCCGGCTCTGCTTATTAATAAGCTGAAGTTCAGCCGCCGCATGGAAAAATTTTTACAACTGATTCCCTATACAGCAATGGCTGCCCTTATTTTTCCTGGAATACTAACCGTAGACAGTGAGTTTTGGTGGATTGGTGCCTGCGGTGGTGTTGCCGCCATTGTAATGGCTTGGAATAAGCTTCCGCTGGCCTTTACGGTTGTCGGCTCTGTTGTAGTGGTCATGTGTATATATCTTATCCTATAAAGAGCCGCGCTATCCCATTTTGCTAAGCTAGAATATAAAAAAGCAGCTGTTCCCGCAGATACAGGAACAGCTGCTTTTTTGTCAAACCAGAGGCAGGCTGCTCAAACGAACTCGGCAAAAGCCTGATTCCCCAGCATCATCCCCCGCTCGGTCAAACGCATGCCCTGCTCGTCGCAAAGCAGCAAACCGGCTTTGTTTAAACGGGCAATCTGTTTGCGAAAACGTTTACGCACATCCGCACCATAACGCGACTGAAAATCAGAAAAGGAAATGCCTTCTGCCAAACGTAACCCCAGGAAAACTGCCTCAGCCATTACATCGTTAATATCAAGCAGCTCTTCATCCAACACCGGAAGCTGCCCCTGTTGCAGCAGCTGCTCATACTGCTCTATAGTTGTTACATTGGAAAAACGATGATTAGCCAGACAACTGGCAGCTGCTACCCCCAAGCCAAGGTAATTATCGCGCCGCCAATATGCGCAGTTATGCTGACTCTGGTAACCAGGCCGGGCAAAATTGGAGATTTCATAATGCAAAAAACCCGCCTGCTTTAACTGCTGAATAGCCAGCTCCAGCATATCCGCGGACAAATCCTCATCTGCAGCAGTCAACGCACCGCGCAGGCTAGCCTCACCCCAAGGTGTACCGGGCTCAAGGCTAAGGCTATATAAGGAAATATGCTCTGTTTGCAACGCAACAGCTGTCTCCAAATCAGCCCGCCATTGGGCCAAAGACTGTCCCGGC